>DATENQ010000421.1:0-11761 GCA_035275005.1 Pyrinomonadaceae bacterium
TCGGTCTCGCGAAGCTGGTTGCGGAACGCGAACGCGCACTCGTCGCCGACAGCGAACAGAAGACGTTGATTCGCGGTGTTGAGACTCAGTCGGGCACGTTGATGGGAACGGTCAACTACATGGCGCCCGAACAGTTGTTGGGCCAGCGCGTGGATCGTCGCTGCGATGTGTTCTCGTTTGGAGTAGTGCTGTGCGAGATGTTGACGGGCACGGCGCCGTTTGTTCACGACAATCGCATCGACACGATGCACGCGATCCTTCATCGCGAGCCAAGCTTTCCGAGTGACGGACGGCCCGAGCTGCCGTTTGAGTTGCAACGCATCCTGTCGAAAGCGCTCGCGAAGACACCGAAAGAACGCTATCAAAACATCTCCGACCTCTCCGAAGAACTCAGGAAAATCAAACGCGATCTGGAACTGGGCAAGACGTTGCCCCTGGCACCGCCCCTTGCACAAAAGACGAGACTGGTTTTGAAGCGAACCGGCGATCGATCGCGCGCAGTCGATTACGAGAACGAGCTGAACGAGGCGCAGTTCAAAGCCGTCACGACCACGGAAGGCCCGCTCCTGATCGTGGCAGGCGCCGGCACCGGCAAGACACGCACCCTCGTCTATCGCGTCGCGCGCCTGGTTGAGATCGGCGCCAAGCCGGAATCAATACTCTTACTGACGTTCACGCGTCGTGCTGCCGCCAGCATGCTCACGCGCGCGGCTGCGTTGGCTGATGCGCGTTGCCAACGTGTTTCTGGTGGAACGTTCCATTCGTTAGGCCACACGGTGCTGCGCAAGTTTGCCGATCAGGCCGGCGTGCAGAAAAACTTTTCGGTGCTGGACCAGAGCGACACCGAAGACTTGATCGATCTGCTGCGGCGCCAGATCCGGATCACAAAAGCTCAGCACTTTCCGCGCAAGCGAACGATCGCCGCGATCTTCAGCATGATGGTTAACAAGGTCCAGACCTTAAAACAGGTGCTCAATCAACAGTATCCGCAGTTTGTCGACGAGCGCCGCAACCTGGAGACGTTGTTCAACGCGTTTGAGGACTTCAAGCGCAGCCGGCACATGCTGACGTACGACGATCTGCTCGTGCGGTTTCGTGAAGCGCTTGAGTCGAGCGCGGAGATGCGCGAACAGCTCTCGGACCAGTATCGCTACATCATGGTCGACGAGTACCAGGACACGAACAAGCTCCAGGCGCAGATCGTGAAGCTAATGACTGCGCGCCACGAAAACGTCGCGGTTGTCGGTGACGAGTTTCAATCGATCTACTCGTTTCGCGGCGCGAGTCATCGCAACATGCTCGAGTTTCCGAAGCTCTTTCCAGCAGCGCAGATCATCAAGCTCGAAGAGAACTTCCGCAGCACGCAACCGATACTCGACGTCGCCAACGCGATCATCGCGGACGTGAAAGAGAGTTATAAAAAGCGACTTTATTCGCGCATCGATGGTGGTGATGCGCCGGTGGTTGTGAGCGCGAATGACGAGAATGAGCAGTCGCGCTTTGTCGCACAGCGGATCGCGGATCTGCGTGAGGAAGGCGTGCCGCTCAGCGACATCGCGGTGCTGTTTCGTTCGAGCTCGCATTCGTTTGACCTTGAGATTGAGCTCGGAAAGCAAGGCATTCCGTTCCGCAAGTTTGGCGGGATGAGGTTTGCGGAGTCGGCGCACATTAAGGATGCACTCTCGTTTTTGCGTGTCGCAATTAAGCCTTCAGACACGCTTTCATGGTTTCGCGCGTTGAAGCTGATCGATCACATCGGCGACGCGACTGTCTACCAGATACTCGAACATCTCGGCGTCGAACATCGTGAGTTCCGGTCGACGAAAACCAGATCGGGCGTGTTCAAGAAACTGCTTCGCTTTCCGGCTCGTGACTCATATAAAGCACAACTGGTCCGGCTGGCACGTGTACTTTGCACGATGGTCGAAGGAAAGACGCCGAACGAGCAGCTATCAACCGTATTGCGATTCTACAAACCGTTGTTGAAGAACAAATATGATGACGTGCAGCGTCGCGGGCGCGATCTCGAACACCTGCAAACGATCGCGAAACGTTACAAGACGCCGGCCAAGTTGCTCGACGATATCGCGCTCGATCCGTCTGAAGCGGTTGGCGACAACACGCCGCGGCGTAGTAGTGGCTTCGTCACGCTCTCGACGGTGCACTCCGCTAAAGGTCTCGAGTGGGACAACGTGTTTCTGATCTGGATGACTGATGGATGGTTTCCGTCGAGCAGATTTCAGGATGAGTTTGACGATTATGACGAGGAGCGGCGGCTGCTCTACGTCGCCACCACGCGTGCGAAAAAGGAATTACACTTCGTCTATCCCGCGGTCGACGTCTACCGCGGCCCGGAAACCGACGGCACGCCGACACTCTCGCGCTTCCTCGAACCAATACCGCCATCCATCCTTCCACACGCTTCTTTAGCGGGGGAATAATGAGAGCTAAAAAAGAACTAGTCAGGAAGAGGGGCTTGCCCCCGCTGTTCGACTCAACTATCAGCCGGGCAAGCCCTCTTCCTGACTTGTTCTATCTGAGTTTACACTTTATTCTCTCGCGCAATTGCGCACTACTATGACTCTCGGAACAGAATGGCTTATCGACGCAAGCGGATGTGACGCGGCGGCGCTTGCGGATCTCGATCGCATGCGTGCAGTTTTCGACCGCGTCATACGCGATCTCGATCTCAACGTGCTCGGCGAGATCGCGTGGCATCAGTTCGATCATCCCAGCGGTGTCAGCGGTTTCGCGCTGCTCTCCGAGTCGCATCTCTCCTGTCACACGTACCCTGAATTCCAGGCGGCAACGTTCAACCTTTACTGCTGTCGCAGCCGCGCTTCGTGGACCTGGGAAACAACGCTCAAAGAAATGCTTGGCGCCACTGACGTCACCGTTCGAAAATTCGAGCGCATGATCGCACACACCATGGCAGGAGCCGCTAAATGAGTGTGCTCACGGCGAACTGCCCGTCGTGCGGCGCGCCCGTGGAGTTCAAGAGCGGTCAGTCGATCGTCGTGATCTGCGAATACTGCCGCTCGGCAGTCGCGCGCACCGATCGCGATTTGAAAGACCTCGGCAAGGTCGCCGAGCTCGTCGAGACTGGATCGCCGTTGGACATCGGCGTGCGCGGCAAGTGGAAAGACGTGCCGTTTGAGTTAACCGGGCGCGCGCAACTCGGCCACGAGCTGGGCGGGCAGTGGGACGAGTGGTACGCCACGTTTTCAAACGGTTGGCTCGGTTGGCTGGCGGAAGCACAAGGTCGCTTCTACATCACGTTTCAATATCCGATCCCCGAAGGCGTGCAAGTCCCCCCTTTCGATCAGCTTCAACTGGGGCAGAGTGTGCCTGGCCTGCCATGGCCCACGCCTTTGATCGTCGCCGAAACCGGACGCGCCACTGCGCTCGGCGCAAAGGGCGAGATTCCGTATTTGTTAACGCCGGGCGAGACTTATGACTACGCCGATCTCTCAGGCGTGAACGGCGCTTTTGGCACGCTTGATTACAACCAATCACCGCCGCTGATCTTCCTGGGCCAACAGGTCACACTCGCGGACCTCGGCATCACAACTACTCGTGCGCCGGAAAAAGCAGAACGACGGGTCGGCGCCGCACAACTCAGTTGTCCACACTGCGCCGGCCCGCTCGAGCTTCGCGCGCCTGACAAAACCGAACGAGTCACGTGTCCTAACTGCAACTCGCTGCTCGATGTCAATCAAGGTCAGCTTCAGTTTCTCAAAGCTCTCGAGAAGCCGTGGTTTCAACCAGTGATTCCGCTCGGCACCACAGGCGATGTGCCCGAGGGAAAGATGACGGTGATTGGGGCGATGGCGCGCAGCGTCACGATCGAAGGTACGCAATATTTTTGGAGCGAGTACCTGATTTACAACCCGCAGATCGGATTTCGCTGGCTGGTCCATAGCGATGACCATTGGAACTACGTGCGCGCCGTGCCGCCGGGAGAAGTCTCTGAGTCGGCCAAGTATGCGAGTTATCAGGGCAAGAATTACAAGATCTTTCAGGACGCCCCCGCGCGCGTTGAAGTGGTGCTCGGTGAGTTTTACTGGAAAGTCGAGACAGGCGAGCAGGTAAGGGGCGTTGATTACGTTAAGCCTCCTTACATGCTTTCGAAAGAGCTCTCAGCCAGCGAGATCAACTGGTCACAAGGAACTTACATGGAAGTGCCGCAGATCGAGAAGGCGTTTTCGGTCAGCGGCCTGCCGCGTCCATCGGGCGTCGCGCCAAACCAGCCTTACAAACACAAGTGGATTTACAAGTACTGGCTCGCGTTTATCGTACTCGTTTTGCTGCTGGGATTCGTGACGCTCGTTTTTTCCGGTTCGACCAGGCAAGTATTTTCACAAACGGTGACGCTGCCGCCGCTGCCAAATGAAGATGGCACGCAGGTTTTCTTCAGCGAGCCTTTTGAACTGGAGGGCAGGCGCAACATCCGGATCATCGGCGACTCGGCGGTGCAGAATACATGGGTCTATCTCGAAGGAGATCTAATCAACGACGAAACGGGCGTGGTCCAATCATTTCCGATCGATATCTCTTATTACCAGGGCGTTGAGGATGGCGAATCGTGGTCGGAAGGTGGACAGGAAGATTCGGCGTATACGTCGTCGATGCCGGCGGGTCGGTACGTGCTGCGGTTGGAGGGTCAATGGGAGAGATGGCAGCAACCGGCGGTCGTGACAGTGAAGATCGAGCAGAACGTAACGCGCGGGTTCAACCTGCTGGTCGCGCTGATTCTTTTATCAATTGGTCCAATCGCGATGCTCATCTATCACATCAGTTTCGAACACAAGCGATGGTCTGAAAGTATGTTCAGCAGTAGTGGGGATGACGATGAATGATTTTCACGCAAAGGCGCAAAGAAGCAAAGAAGAACGCAAATTTCCTTTGCAGCTTTGCTTCTTTGCGCCTTTGCGTGAAATAAGACTGAGGGGTTTCTATGCTTAAAGCACTCTACACGATCTTCGGTATCGGCGTTATCAGCTTGTATAGCGTCGCCGCGATGTTGGGTTGGGAGATTACCGGCGGCTCGCGCCACCAGTTGCCGCCTGACGCGCGACAGAATGGTTATCGCTCGTTTCACTTCTGGCACTATGGCTTACACGGAGGAAAATGATGCACACAATTCCGGGACTAATAGTTCCACTTGAAGGTCTGGTGTCAACGCTCATCACGACGCTCGTGTTCGTCGTGCTGGGGCTCATTATCTTTGCGCTTGTGTTCTTCGTGATCGCAAAGGCGACGCCCTTCTCAGTGCGGAAGGAAATCGAAGAGGATCAAAACATCGCTCTCGGCATCGTGATCGCCTCCGTGATCCTCGGCAGCGCACTCATCATTGCCGCCGCGATCCACGGGTGAGGATGAAACGGCCGCCGCTACTCTTCCTCAATGTTCTCATCGTCGCGACGTGCGGGCTGATCTACGAACTGCTGGCGGGCACTCTTGCCAGTTACGTTCTGGGCGACTCAGTCACACAATTCTCACTCATCATCGGTATCTATCTTTTTGCGATGGGAGTCGGCTCGTGGCTCTCGCGCTTCATCGACAAAGGACTGGCGCGACGTTTTGTCGATATTGAGCTGGCCGTCGCGATTCTCGGCGGCTTCTCCGCGCCGCTGTTGTTTATCACTTTTGCGCGCGTCAGTTATTTCTACGCCGTGCTCTACTTCGTCGTCTTCGCAATCGGAGTGTTTGTCGGTCTCGAAATCCCGCTACTACTCCGAATACTGAAAGACGAAATCGAATTCAAAGAGCTCGTCTCGCGCGTGCTTGCGTTCGACTACATCGGCGCGCTGGTCGCCTCGATCCTGTTTCCGATTTTCTTCGTTCCACGGCTTGGCCTGATTCGAACATCGCTGATCTTCGGAATGTTGAACGCCGCCGTCGCGCTGTGGGGCACGTGGCTGCTGCGGCCGCTGATCAAAGGTAGCGTCGTTGGATTGCGTGTGAAGGCAGTGCTGGTGATGGCGGTGCTGTTGATAGGTCTCGTCAAAGCAAACAAGATCACCTCACTTGCCGAAGACGAGATGTTTGCCGACGAGATCGTCTACACGAAAGACACGCCGTATCAACGAATCGTCATAACGCGCGGGCGCGCTGGGTTTCAGTTGTTCCTAAACGGCAACCTGCAATTCAGCTCGACTGACGAGTATCGCTATCACGAGGCGCTCGTTCATCCGGCGATGCTGCTGGCGAATAACCCGCGTCGTGTTTTGGTGTTGGGTGGTGGTGATGGACTCGCATTGCGCGAGATTTTGAAGTATCCGTCGGTCGAAAGAATCACTTTAGTCGATCTCGATCCGGAGATGACGAAGCTTTCGAATCGTTTCCCGCTGCTTGCGAAGTTGAACCAGCAGGCGTTTAGCGATCCGCGCGTGAAAGTTATTAACGAAGACGCTTTCATCTGGGTTGAGGAAACTAATGAGCTTCCTTACGACGCGGCGATCGTCGACTTTCCGGATCCAAACACGTTCGCGCTCGGCAAGCTTTACACGACTCGCTTTTATCGTTTGCTGCGATCGCGACTCAGCGAGAACGCCGCGGTCTCGGTGCAATCGACGTCGCCGATGTTTGCGCGCAATTCTTACTGGTGCATCATTCGGACGCTCGAAGCGGCAGGTTTTTATGTGCGTCCTTACTACACGGCGGTGCCGAGTTTTGGCTTGTGGGGGTTTGCGCTCGCGCGCTCGTCGGCGTTTGAAGTCCCGAGGAATCCGCCACCGGGTTTGAAGTTTCTCGACGATAAGACGCTCACGGCGATGTTCACGCTCGCGAAGGACATCGAGCCGGTGCCGGTCGAAATCAACCGCCTCGATAACCAGGCGCTGGTGCGCTACTACGAAGGCGAGTGGAAACGATTTGAATAAAGCCACAAATAAGCACAAGAAAGATGAGCCACAAAAAAGCACAAAAGGCACAAAAGTTATCAAAAATCATTTTGTGCTTTTTGTGCCTTTTTGTGGTTAATTTCTTTTATGAATCGGCGTGAGATTCTTGCGGCTTTCCTTGGGCTTCCGGTGGCGCTCGCGGCTTGCCGTCGCAGCGAAACGCCTCCGCTGCCGGAGGGCGAGATCGTCGGCGCATCAGATGTATTTGGTCATCGTCTGCGCGATGGACTGCGCGTAGAAGTTCCTCAGGATGCATGGTCCAACATTCCGCTCGTAATCGTGGGCGGCGGCGTTGCCGGTCTTACCGCCGCATGGCGCTTACAAAATTCCGGCTTCAAAGACTTCGCCCTGATCGAGCTCGAAAGCGCACCCGGCGGCACTTCGCGCTCCGGCTCGAATCGCACCATCTCGTTTCCATGGGGCGCGCATTACATTCCCACACCGATGAAAGAGAACACCGCGCTCGTTTCGCTGCTCGAGGAGATGGGCGTCGTCGAAGGGAAAGACAACAACGGCCAGCCTGTCATTGGAGAACAGTTTCTCTGCCGCGATCCGGAAGAGCGTGTCTTCTATAAAGGCCGCTGGTACGAAGGACTTTATCTTCACGCCGGCGAAAGCGAAGACGACAAACAACAATTCGAGAAGTTCAACACCGAGTTGTACCAGTGGATCTCCTGGCGCGATGCACGCGGCCGCCGTGCCTTCACACTGCCGGTGTCGGCATGTTCGGACGACGCCGAAGTGACCGCGCTCGATCGCATTTCGATGGCCGATTGGATGAACACTCGTGGCCTTTCGAGTCCACGTCTGCGGTGGTGGGTAAATTACGCCTGTCGCGACGACTACGGCATGGAGACCGAGCAGACCAGCGCGTGGGCAGGGTTGTTTTACTTCTGCTCGCGCGTGGTGGAACCGGGGATTGAATCACAATCGCTCATTACGTGGCCGGAAGGCAACGGGCGCCTGGTCCGGCATCTTTTCGAGCGAGCAAAGGCAAATATTCAGCTCGATCGAGCGGCAGTCGAATTGATACCAACGAACGACGGCGTTGACGTCGTGACTCTCGATCGTGAAGGTCGGAATCCGCGTGGTTTTCATGCTGGTCGCGTGATCTTCGCAGCGCCGCAGTTTATAGCGCGCTATATCGTCAGGCCATATCGCGACAATCCGCCCCCGCACATTTCGGAGTTTCAGTTTGGCGCGTGGATGGTTGCGAATCTCACGTTGAAAGATCGGCCGAAACCCGGTGCACGTGACTTTCCGCTCGCGTGGGACAATGTTCTTTACGAGAGTCCATCACTCGGTTATGTGGTCGCCACGCATCAACGCGGCCTCGATCGTGGTCCAACCGTGCTCACTTATTACTATCCGCTGTGTGACGAGAACGCGCGCGCCGCGCGAACGCGCCTGTTGGAGACTGACTGGAGTAGCTGCGCCGAGATAGCGCTAACCGATCTTTCACGTGCCCATCCCGACATCCGCAACCTCGTCGAGCGTTTGGACGTGATGCGTTGGGGACACGCGATGATTCGTCCGCGCACAGGTTTTATGTGGGGCCAGGCGCGCCGCGAGGCCACAAAACCGTTTCGCTCAATCCACTTCGCCCACTCAGAACTCAGCGGCGTGGCGCTATTTGAGGAAGCATTTGATGTTGGATTGCGTGTAGCGGATGAGGTCGCGGCAGAATCTTTACGCAAAGGCGCAAAGATAGCAAGGTAGAACTTAACTCTGCTCCTTTGCGCCTTTGCGTGAAATATTCGGGTTGGTTGCCAGTGCGTGCCGAATTACTTTTAACGCCTCGTCGAGTTCGGCGCCCGCAAGCTCGAGGCGCGGCGGGCGAACGCGCGCGTTGCCCATCCCGACTTCCTGTTGGACCAGCTTAATCAGTTGCACAAACTTGGGCACCGTATCCATCCGCAATAGCGGTAGAAACCAGTTGTAGAGCGCGATCGCCTTCTCGCGTTCGCCGTTCATCGCATAGTTGAAGAGATCGACTGACTCGCGCGGCAACGCATTCACCAGGCCCGCTATCCAACCAACAGCGCCGACTGCGATACTCTCGACAATCGCGTCGTCAACACCAACGGAAATCGCGAGCCTGTCACCAGTTAATTCTCGAATCCACGTGACGCGCCGCACATCAGTGCTCGACTCTTTTACCGCCTCTAAATTCTCATGCTCGGCAGCCAACTCTTTGATCTGCTCCGGCAGAAAGTCAGTCCCGTATGCGACGGGGTTGTTGTAAAGCATGCACGAAAGTTTTGTCGCTCGAAATACCGCTTCGATGTGCGCTTTCATTTCGCGCCAATCGCTGCGGTAGACGTACGGCGGCAACACCATTAAACCGCTGCAACCTACGTCAGCAGCCCTCTGCGCTAACTGCACCGCTTCAGTCGTGCTCAACGAAGCAATCGCAGCAACGACCGGCACGCGGTCTCCAACTGCATCGATAACCGTCTTCCAGATCGCCACCTTCTCGTCGAAACTCAGCGTCGCGCTCTCACCGAGCGAGCCCGGCGTCACGATTCCAGTGCAGCCGTGATCGATCAACCACTTCGCATGTTGTGCCACAAACGCGTGGTCAATCTTGAGATCCTTGTCAAACGCCGTCGTCGTCGCCGGCATCACGCCCACCCATTTCATTTTCATCTGCGTCACTCGCTCCCACGAACTAAACTCTCAACCCTCACCGGCAACACCGGCGGCCGCACCGATTCCGCGCGCCAGCCAAACAGAAACTCAACGGCACCGCCGCAAATGCGTCCCTGACACGGCCCCATTCCGCAACGTGTTTGCAGCTTCGCCGCACGCCACGAACTGTGCGCGCGCAGTTGTGCAAACGTAACGTCCTCACAGCGACAAACAATCGTCTCCGGCGCGGGCAATTGCTTCAGCTCTTCACGCAGTGCGAACGTTTGATTCAACAACTTCGCAAATTTGCGATGCTTCTCGCGAACACGAAACAACTGGCGTGCATCATCACGTTTCCCCGCCGCGGCAAGTCCGGCAATCTCACCTTCAACCAGCGATAGCTCCAGCCCGCCAATGCCGGTCGTTTCTCCGGCGCTGTAAACCTGCGGAACCGTTGTCTGCTGAAACTCATCCACTCGCACACAACCATTCTCAACAGCACATCCCAACAACTCCCCCAGCTCGACATTCGGCACCAGATGAAACCCACACGCCAGATAATCGCATGGTACCTGCCAGCGCTTCCCTCCTCGAAACAACGTCACACTCTCAAGCTTCTCTTCTCCGTGCGCCGCCACTACCCAGCACCCGCTCAAATATTGCATGTTCTTCCTTTGCGCCTTTGCGCCTTTGCGCGAGAAATCCTTTCTCAACTTCCACGCCTGCGACAGTTTCTCCCTCTCCATCACCAACCCCAAACCAAATCTTGCAAGCCGGCCCCACGACGCCTGCTCGGCAATTAACAACATCTCCGCACCGCGCCCACGCAAATAAGCTCCGACTGCCAGCAACAACGGACCGCTGCCCGCGACTACGACGCGCTTTCCCTTAATTTCCAGCCCGGTCTTTACAAGCGCCTGCAACCCACCGGCGCCCATCACGTTCGGCAAGGTCCAACCCGGAAACGGCAGGAAACGCTCACGTGCTCCCGTCGCAATCACCAGGCTTGTGTAGCTCAACTCGCAAACGCCTTCAGGGGTTTCCGCCAGCAGCGTCCCCGCGCGCGGTTGTTGAAACACGCGCGCGCCGTTGATGAATTGAATTTCGACCCTGCGAAGTCTTTCAAACCAGGCTTGCGCTTCACGCGACGACGGCTTCGTCTGCTCCCCGCGCCAAATCTGCCCGCCGGCAGCAATGTTGTCATCAACGACTACAACGCGCGCTCCACTCTGCGCCGCACGACAGGCTGCCGCCATGCCGGCCGGTCCGGCGCCCACGACCAGCACGTCGCAAACTTCAGCCATCAGTTCGGACGTCCATTCCTTCCCGGCAAACTGTCTGACAACTGCGACAATGTTGCTCGCCGTCAATGGTCACGCGACACTCGAAACATATGCCCATGCCACACAATGGACCACGTAGCTCTCCGCTCGCGGAGCGACGGAATGCGTATACACCCGTTTTTAGAATTGCCGACGAAACCATGCTGCCCGCGGGTATCGTCACGGAAACACCGTTGACAACGACCATCACCGTGTCAGGCATGCACCGGCTCCTGAGTTACGCGCGCAGGCAGGTAAGGCGCCACTGGAATCGCAGGCTCTCGATTCGTAATCTGTGCGACGAGAAGTTTGGCAGTGCCGAGCGACGTTGTGATACCGAGCCCTTCGTGTCCGGTGGCGAGATAAAGTCGTTTGTGCTCGACGTGTGGACCAATCAACGGAAGCTTGTCCGGTGTCGCCGCACGAAACCCGGTCCACGTTCGTAACGAAGACAACTTCCGTAAGCCCGGCAGGTATTCAATCGCACGACTCAGCATGCGCGTAACAATCGACTCGTCAACCCCGGTGTCATCGACGTCGAACTGTCTTGAGGATCCAATCAGCAACTGTCCGGTCTTGCGTGGTTGGATGTTGAATGCAACTGACTCCGCGGTCAGCGAGTGCGCGCTCTTGAGGTATCCGAGCTCCACGAGCTGATGACGCAGAAAGTTTGGATAGCGATCTGTGATAACAAGATGGCCCTTGCGCTTCTTTACCTCCAGGCCGGGCGTCAACACCGGCGACCAGCTACCAGTCGAATTCACGATCACTCCAGCCGAAATCGGGGTTCCATCGTGCAAGCGAACCCCATCAGACGTAATAGTCTCAACCGCTTTTCCAGGAAAGAGCGCGGCGCCCTTCGACAGCGCCTGGTCCACGAAGAACTGCGCCGCACACGGCGGA
>DATENQ010000422.1:0-13535 GCA_035275005.1 Pyrinomonadaceae bacterium
CGCCGAAGACGAAGCTGCAATGAAACCACGACGGTCGATCTTCATTTCGGCGATACCTCGCGTCGCACATAGAATAATAGATCGGTTGAGGGTGGATCGAAGCCGAGTTGGCGAATCATGCCGACGACTTGCCCGCGGTGCATCGTCGCGTGATTCGCGATGTGCTGCATCTGATCGACGAGACGCATCGAGCTCGCATCGCCGCTGAGCAGCCTGAACGCTAGTTCAGCATTCAGTCGCTCTTCATCAAGCTCGGCGACAAATCGCGTGCGTCTGTCGACGAGGTTCCCCCAACGATCTTCGAGCGTCGCAAGGTTTCCGCAAGAATCGGTCGTCCAGAGTGTCCAGGCTTCGTTTCTCGTAGGCGAGCGGCCATTCCATCTTTCCATCCAAATCCAGTCCGCGCCCGCCATGTGCAGGAGCGTGCCGAAAATCGATTTGTGACTGATACCGAAGTCGTGACACAGATGCTCGTCAGACAGTTTTGCAGCCGCGTCCATGGCCAAATTGTTTGCCCATTCTGTATAGTCGAAGAGGTGGTGAATGTCTGTTAAATTCATTTATAACCTCTTAATTCGTATGAGTTTTGTATCAGAAATATGGGTTGACAGTGATTCGGGCGTTAGTATACGCTACCGCGCCTCATTGCACTCAAAGGTTTAAAAGCACTCCCCTTTTAGTCCTGTTGTTCGAGCCCAGAACAATAAAATATCAAGGAGACGTTTCATGAGCACTGATGAACGCGAAGATACGACTATCTACAAAGTCGTGATGAATCACGAAGAGCAATATTCGATTTGGCCTGCTGATAGAGAGAATGCACTTGGCTGGACTGACGCTGGTAAAAGCGGTACAAAGCAGGAGTGTCTGGACTACATCAAAGAAGTTTGGACTGACATGCGACCGCTGAGTCTCAGGAAGAAAATGGCTGCGTCTACACAATCCTGATCGCATCGTGAATCAAACCGTCGCTAAGTTAACTGGATCACAACCGTGGTTTAGAGTGAATCCTGATCCCCGCGCACGCGTACGGTTATTTTGTTTTCCGTACGCGGGCGGCGGTAGCGCGATTTTCCGGCACTGGAGCAGCGAGTTTCTGTATCCAATCGAGCTCGTTCCCGCGCTGCTGCCGGCACGAGAAGGCAGAATACGAGAACCTGGTTACACGCGGCTCGATAAAATGGTCGAGAAGCTCGCGCTTGAGATCGCGCCGTATCTCGATAAGCCATTCGCGTTCTTTGGTCATAGCATGGGCGCGGTCATCGGTTTCGAACTCGCGCGCCGCCTGCGTGATGAGCGTGGCGTCGAACCCGAACATCTGTTCGTTTCAGGACGGCGGTCTCCGCGAATACCTCGGCGCGATCTGTATATTCACGATTTGCCGGAGCAGGAGTTTGTCGTCGAGATCGAAAAGATGAATGGAACGCCACGAGAGGTGCTCGAGCACAACGAGTTGATGGCACTACTCATCCCGATGCTCAGAGCTGACTTTGCGGTTTGTCATTCGTACGTCTACGAACCTGGTGAGCCGTTGCGATGCCCGATCACGGTGCTGGGTGGAACGCTCGATGAAGAAGCTCCACGCGACGAACTCGAGGCCTGGTGCAAAGAGACCACCGGCAAATGCAGCGTGCAGATGCTCGAGGGAGATCACTTCTTTATTAACCAGCGGCAGCCGGTCGCAAACAACATTCCCCGGCTAATCACTTTAGCTCTTCGTCTTGCGGATCCGCGCTGACCTGGACCATTCCATACGCATTATCCTCTGCGAGAACAGGACAGTTTTATGAAGCTTTACAAGGACCACGCGGCTGAGTTGATCCAGCCATACGGTGGAAAGTTAGTCGACCTGTTGGTGGCGGGCGAAGAGCGCGAGAGTATTATGAGCCGCGCGACGCTGCTGCCGCGTTTGCAGTTGACGCAGAGGAATCTTTGCGATCTCGAGCTGCTGGCTACCGGCGCGTTTTCGCCGCTCAGAAAGTTCATGGGAAAAGACGACTATCTGAGTGTGCTCCAGTCTATGCGTCTTGCCGGCGGCACGCTTTTCCCGATTCCGATCACTTTGCCGGTTGCGCCCAATCCGAATATTTCTGAGGGCGCGGAGATCGCGTTGGCTGACGAGCACAACGATCTGTTGGCGATCATGCGTGTGGAGGAAATTTTCGAGTGGAACCGCGAGCAGGAGGCGAAGTTAGCTTACGGCACCACGGATCCGCGTCATCCATTAGTTGCCGAAATGGAGAAGTGGGGTGAGCTGTGTATTTCGGGTGAAATGCAGGTGGTCCGTTTGCCAAAGTATTACGACTTTCGACGGCTGCGACTGACGCCTGCTGAAGTCAGAGCAAGACTGGCTGAGTTGGGCCACAAAAACGTAGTCGCGTTTCAAACGCGCAATCCGATGCACCGCGCGCACGAAGAGATGACGAAGCGCGCTATGCAACAGATCGACGGTGCGCTCTTGCTGCATCCCGTTGTGGGGATGACCAAGGCCGGCGATATCGATCACTACACGCGCGTGCAGTCGTACAAGGCGCTTACCGAGAAGTACTACGACAAAGGCTCAACCTTGCTGGCGTTACTGCCGCTGGCGATGCGTATGGCTGGACCGCGTGAAGCGATCTGGCATGCGATCATCCGCCGCAACTTCGGCGCTAACCACTTTATCGTCGGCAGAGATCACGCGAGCCCGGGAGTGGATTCCAATAACAAGCCTTTCTATGGACCATATGATGCGCAGCGTTTGCTGACCGAGCACGCGGCGGAAGTGGGCGTGCAGCCGATGTTCTTCTCGGAGATGGTCTATCTCACGGAAGAGAAGCGCTATGAAGAGTCGTCGCTGGTTGCGCAAGGTCATCGCACGGCGTCGATTTCCGGCACGAAGGTGCGTGAAGACTTTTTGCAGCGTGGGCGACCTTTGCCGGCCTGGTTTACGCGTCCCGAAGTTGCGGGGATTTTGAGTGCTGCTCATCCGCCGCGTCATCGCCAGGGGTTTTGTCTCTGGTTCACCGGCTTGAGCGGATCGGGTAAATCAACCACTGCCAACATCCTGACAATCATGCTGCTTGAGCATGGCCGGCAGGTGACTGTGCTGGACGGCGACGTTATCCGCACACATCTTTCCAAAGGACTCGGCTTCAGCAAGGAAGATCGTGAGACGAACATCCGCCGCATCGGTTTCGTGGCGTCCGAAGTTGTACGACATGGAGGCGGAGTGATCTGTGCCGCGATCAGTCCGTATCGTGCTACTCGCAATGAGTGCCGGACGATGGTCGGTGGGGATCGTTTTTGCGAGATCTTTGTTGCTACGCCACTCGAAGTCTGCGAGGACCGCGATCCGAAGGGAATGTACGCGCTGGCGCGCGACGGCCAAATCAAGGGCTTCACCGGAGTCGACGATCCATATGAGCCACCTCACAACGCCGAGATCACGCTGGATACAGTCAACTGTTCGGCGGAAGAAAATGCCGAGCGTATTATTTCCTATTTGATCGAACGTGGTTTCATCCAGCCCGCCGGCGGCGCCCTTGAAGTCGAATTCGAAGAGGAATTACGAGTTGTATAAACACAAAGACTCTAAGACACAAAAATAAATTTGTGCCTTTTGTGTCTTTGTGGTTGAAAGACTTTAAGGCACACTGTGGCACATGCTGCTTGGAATCGATCTCTCGACGACCGGGGCCAAAGCGCTGCTCATCGATCCGGAAGGACGCGTGATCAGCAGCGCGACAACGCCGCTCAATCTCTCAACACCTTTTCCACTCTGGTCTGAACAGGAACCACACGAGTGGTGGGAAGCCACCGCCAACAGCATCAGGCGCGCGCTTGCTGACGCAAACGCGTCCGGCGAAAACGTTTCCGCAATTGGTTTGACGGGACAGATGCATGGGCTCGTCGTGTTGGACCAGGAGGGGCACGTGCTTCGTCCCGCGATCTTGTGGAACGATCAAAGATGTGGTGCCGAATGTAATGAGATTCGCGCGCGCGTCAGTCTCGAACGACTGGTCCAAATCACCGGGAATGATGCGTTAACAGGCTTCACTGCGCCGAAGATTCTTTGGCTGGAGACACACGAACCGGAAGTCTATAGCCGCATTCGTCACGTGCTGCTTCCCAAAGACTACATTCGCTACAAACTCACCGGCGCGCTGGCGATGGATAAAGCGGACGGATCGGGCACGATGCTCTTCGATCTTCGCAAGCGTAACTGGTCATCTGAAATACTGGACGCGCTTCACCTCAACGCTGAATGGCTGCCTCCAACGTTTGAAGGACACGAGGTAACCGGCGAAGTTAGTGTCGAAGCGGCAGAGTTGACTGGCTTGCGTCGTGGAACGCCTGTTGTCGCTGGAGGTGGAGATCAATCAGCGCAGGCGATCGGTGTTGGTGTTGTGCGTCCGGGCACGATGGCTGTGACGCTTGGGACTTCTGGAGTTGTGTTCGCAGCGACCGAGTCGCCGTTGATCGAGCCGCAGGGCCGGCTGCACGCGTTTTGTCATGCGGTCGCGGGCCGTTGGCACTTGATGGGAGTGATGCTCAGCGCTGCGGGAAGTCTACAGTGGTATCACGACAAGCTCGCGCGCGATAAGAGTTTCGCGGAGCTTGTCGGCGAGGCGGCTCAGGTTCCGGCGGGCAGTGAAGGCTTAATATTCTTGCCGTACTTAAGCGGCGAACGAACTCCGCATCCCGATCCGTTAGCGCGCGGCGCCTGGATCGGGTTGACTACGCGCCACGATCAGTCTCACCTGACTCGATCGGTGCTCGAAGGTGTTGCGTTTGGTCTCAAAGACATCTTCTGCCTGATGAAAGAGGCGGGACTGGGTGCAGTCGATCAGGTTCGACTATCGGGTGGCGGCGCGAAGAGTTCTCTCTGGCGACAGATACTTGCCGACGTGCTCGGAGCGGAGCTCGTTACAGTCAATACTACGGAGGGCGCGGCGTACGGAGCTGCGTTGCTCGCGGGTGTTGCCGCAGGAGTTTGGCCCAACGTCGATGCCGCGTGCGCGCAGACGATCTCAATCGGCGATCGCATTTCGCCGGGTGCGCGAAGTGTCGAGACCTACCAGCTGGTCTACGAGCACTATCGCAATCTCTATCCGACCCTGAAACCCACCTTCCACGCTTTGGCATCGATCGAGTGATCAACGCCACATCTGGTCCAATCGTGGTTAAGCCTGCACGCGCACCGACTGGCAAAACTCTGGAAGAGCTGCTTAGAGCCAGCGCAGCGGGCTCTAAGCAGTCTTTGTACCGCCGCTTCGCGGGGGTCACTAGGTTTTTTCCCCGCTAGCAGCCTACCTCACGCACTGTCGTGGGCGCATTATGTTCGCGAAGATGTAGTTCGCGACGTTGCGTCCTACGGATTGACCCGCCACATTGTCGAACGTGAAGTGAATTCCACCGTAAACGCGTGCTCGCGCCTGCTCATCAGCCATCACGCTGAACCCCGCATATGAGCGCGTTGCGCCACCCGCGCTGGCCCACGTGTGTTGAAAACTGATGTCGTCGCGCCCGAAAAACTGCGCCAGTATTGTCGATTGCGAAGTTCCAATCGCCGCCATGTTTCCCGCATACGATGGATATGGTGGACTCGGAATCAACGACAACCACGCCGGATCAGCAACAGTATTCGTATTCCCATCTTCATCGGCGCGTCGAATCGCAGTCAGCGGCCGCCACATGCCGTAATGAAACTTGCTGGCGAACGTCACCTGCAACGCGTCGTGAAGCGCGATGTTCGTCAGTGCAAACAAACGCGCTCGTTCGACTGTCGATGAGCTGCGTGCTTCCGAGACCGTCCGCGCAACGTTGTTCCAGACGAAGAGAAAGTTGGTTGGCGTGCCAACGTTGGCCCAGAGCCGCGCGACCTGAGTCTGATCGGCTGTACGCGTGGCACTGTTCACCGCACCGATTTCTTTGACTTCGTTCAAGTCCGCAGCGTATTGCGCACTCGTCAACGACGGCGGCGGACCCGGAGCAAACTGGCCCGGCGAAGTGATCGCAAACGGCAACACCGACGGATAGTGCGTAAACGCAGCCACGGCGTTTGCAGGCGCCACCGGCTGCCAGTTACCAGGCGTTGCCGGCAGAACGTACGCAGGCGGTGGCGCGTTCCAGCCGTCAGTTGCGCGAACAGACAAAATTCGTTCGGCAACAATCTGTCCGACGCGAATCCCTTGCTGTGCCCGGTTATCCTCGATACCCTGCAGCGACACCGCCAACTCAGCATCGAAGATCGCAACTCGCGTCGGGTAGAGTCCGACCAAAACATCGCGAGCGGCCTGCGCGGCGGCGGCTCGAATCGAAGCATTTTGCGAACCCGGCACGTCAGTCAAATACGGCGTGTGACTTCCCTCAATCGAGTTGACCGCGTCAAACATCGCGGCATGCATGATGGCGTAACTGCGCACGGGCATGATCGTCGCGGGATGCTGCCCCGGCGTCAGAATGGTTTCCATCAATACGCGGTTCCATTGCAAGATCACTTCCTCCTGCATCGCGGGTTGATGATTGTTGCGCGCCCAAACGTGCGTCTGGGTGCAGATTAGAATGGCAAGAACAAGAAAGCCTTTGAGAAGTAGTTTATGGTTCATCTTCGTTTCCTTCCGTCAAATATCCAGCGTTAGAATGAGCGTCTTTCAAACCTTGCTGAAAGCTCACCCGCTCAACGCGGGGAAACTGAATTCGAAGGGCACGGGAAGTACTGAAACCTTCGCTGATTTTTTCTGAAAGAGTTTCTGAAAGCGAAATGTCTGAGGAAAATAACCACTTTTACGAGTTTGGACCGTTTCGACTCGACCCGCTGAAGCGCCGGCTGATGCGAGATGGCGAGGTAGTTCGACTGACTCCGAAGGCGTTTGATCTGCTGCTCGTGCTGGTGGAGGAACGGGGCCGGACGGTCGAGAAGGATGAGCTATTCAAGAAAGTCTGGCCGGGCACAGTGGTTGAGGAGAACAACCTCAACCAGAACATTACCGCGTTGAGAAAGTCGCTCGGAGATAGTCGTCAGGAGAGTCAGTACATCGCGACGATACCGGGGCTCGGTTACCGGTTCGTGGCGGACGTAAAGAAAGTTGCAGAGGATTTCACGCAAAGTCGCGAAGAAGCAAAGGAAGAAGCGGCGAGTGTTGCGCGTCCGGCTGTTCGGCCAGCGAGAGCGTTTCGGTATCTGCTGCTGATTCTTGTTCCGTTGGTTGTTGCTGCGCTCGTGTATGCGTTTTACAAAAGAGAAAAGCCGCAACCAGTTGCCATCTCTTCGATCATGGTCTTGCCGTTGGAAAATCTCTCCGGCGACCCTGCCGAGGAATACTTCGCCGACGGCATGACCGACGCACTCATCGGCGACCTTGCCAGGATTGGTGGCTTGCACGTCATCTCGCGTACTTCGTCGATGCATTACAAAAGAACGAAGAAGTCGCTTCCGGAGATCGCACGCGAGATAAACGTAGACGCCGTGGTCGAAGGAACGGTGCAGCGCTCGGGCGACCGCGTGCTGATCCGCGCGCAGTTGATTCATGCTGCGACCGATCGTCACCTGTGGGTGGGAGATTACAATCGTGGCATGCGCGATGTGCTGGACTTGCAGAGCGAGATCGCGCAGTCGATCGCGCGTCAGGTGCAGATTCAGATGACGCCCGACGAGCATTCGCGCCTGACGTCGTCGCACCCGGTTAAACCAAAAGCTTTCGACAACTATCTGCAAGGCCGTTATCTTTACTGGAACAAACGCACCGAAGAGAACCTCAACAAGGCTATCGAGCTTTTTCAGAGTGCGATCAAAGAAGATCCAAATTACGCGGCGGCCTATGTTGGCCTCGCTGATTGTTACAACTCATTGAGTGTTGTACAGATTGGCGCGCTGCCACCGGCCGAGGGAAGACGACGCGCGGAAGAGGCTGCGACGAAAGCGCTCGCGCTCGATGGCGCCCGCGCTGAAGCACATACCGCCTTAGGCTTCGTAAAGCATTACAATTGGGACTGGCCTGCGGCAGAGCAGGACTTTAAACGCGCTATCGAGATCAATCCGAACTACGCCAACGCACACAACTATTATGCAAGTTATTTGATGTCGCGCGGGCGTGTTGATGAGTCGATCGCGGTATCGAATCGTGCGCGCGAGCTGGATCCGTTCTCACTCGCCATCAGCGCGCAAAGAGGTTTTCTGTTGGAGAACGCGCGTCGCTACAACGAAGCGATCGAGCAACTCCGGGCTGTGATCGCGATGGATCCGAGCCATTACCAGGCTTACTGGTTCCTCGGTCACACGTACGCTGCTAACAAACAATTTGAGGAAGCAATCATCGCGGCTGAGAAGGCAGTCGAATTATCCGAGCGAGCTCCCGGCGCGCTTGGGATGCTTGGATTGGCTTACGGCCTCGCGGGACGAACTGCTGATGCGGTGGAGATCTTGAATGAGTTGCTCGAGCTCAACAAAACCCGCTACGTCACGCCCGCCGCGTTGGTCAACGTCTACATCGGTCTCGGCGACAAGGACCAGGCGTTCGTCTGGCTTGAGAAGGCTTACGAGGAACGCTCAAACTATCTCGCGTATCTGAAAGTTTTTCCGATCATCGATCCACTCCGCTCAGATCCTCGCTACGCCGATCTCGTCCGCCGTGTCGGCCTGCCGCGGTAGGTTACCTCAAGGTAACCTCTTGACCACGACACCTATGACGCCTAAGTTGGCGGGATGAAATATTTTCTTCTGCTTTTGCTCACCGGACTTTGCTCGTTTCCGGCTCTCGCACAAAGAGACGGGCAGCACGATTTTGATTTTGAAATCGGAACGTGGAAGACACACTTGCGGCGTTTGCAGCGTCCTTTGAGTGGCTCGACGACGTGGGTTGAGTATGAAGGCACGTCAGTCGTGAGTAAGGTTCTGGATGGACGCGCGAACCTGGTCGAATTGAAAGTTGATGGTCCGGCCGGTCGGATTGAAGGGTTGAGCTTGCGTCTCTACAACCCGCAGTCACGCCAGTGGAGTCTCAACTTCGCCAACATCACTTCCGGCACGCTGACCCCACCGACGATCGGCGAGTTCAAAGATGGACGCGGCGAGTTCTTCAACCAGGATACGTATAACAACCGCGCGATACTCGTCCGCTTCGTCATCATCAAGAATACGCCCGACCAATATCGCTTCGAGCAATCCTTCTCAGACGACGGCGGCAAAACGTGGGAATTGAACTGGATCGCCGTCGATACGCGCGTAAAGTAGCCACAGATAACAGGGAAAAATCCGGATTTTTAGCCGTGTAATCGGCGCGGCTAAACTAACTGCATTTGCCGCGCTAAGTCCGTCGCAGTCTGTGGCCTGTCATCCGGATCTTTCGCGAGGGCGTGCATGATCCCAATCGAGACTTTGCGCGGGATTGCGAGTGATTCGGCAAACGGTGGAGGTGGTTCGTACAGGTGCCGGTTAATCACGCCCGACACAGTCTGCTCCTCAAACGGACGTTTCCCGGAGAGCATCTCGTAGAACATCGCACCCAGACTGTAGACATCCGAACGTGCGTCAAGCGGCTCACCGAGGCACTGCTCTGGCGACATGTAATAAGGTGTCCCCACAACCGCACCGGTCGCTGTGGCGCCGGCATCAGCCAGTAATTTCGCCAACC
The DNA here is from genome assembly GCA_035275005.1 of Pyrinomonadaceae bacterium. Classification (GTDB taxonomy): domain Bacteria; phylum Acidobacteriota; class Blastocatellia; order Pyrinomonadales; family Pyrinomonadaceae; genus PSRF01. The sequence goes on from DATENQ010000422.1 coordinate 9,615, forward strand.
CAAAATCAACCACCCTGACACTCTCGACTTCGAAGTCATCATCAGGCGCGACGACGAGAATGTTCTCGGGCTTGAGATCGCGATGGACCACGCCTTGCCGGTGAGCCGAACCAACTCCCGCGCAGATCCCGCGCATCAAGCGCACGCCACGCTCAACCGAGAAGTGGTCCTCGTTACGTAAAAGCTCGCGCAGCGGCGCTCCTCTAATAAACTCCATCACGATGTATGCCGGCGCATGAGCGTCGTCCGTCTCGCCGAAGTCATGAATTGTGATCACGTTTGGATGACGCAGCATCGCAGCCGCACGCGCCTCCCGGCGAAATCGCGCCAGCGCCGCGTCGTCTTTGACGAACTTGCCCGTCAGGATCTTTACCGCCACATCGTCTCCGATGTGAACGCGTCGCGCACGATAGACGAGGCTCATTCCGCCCTCACCGAGACGCGCCACGAGCTCATATTTGCCGTCGATCTTGTGACCGATCAGCGGATCGGGATTGGCTAACCGGACAGTGGGAAGGGAAGCGTGAAAATGATTTTCGTAGTACGGATGCGTTCCCGGGCCCGGCAGCATTAACGGCGAGCCGCAGTTTGCACAAAACAGCGCCTCTTCATTCAGAAACAATTCACACGCGGCGCAGAAAGGACTTTTTACTCGCAGCTCAGCGAGCATATGGTCCAACTCGTCTTCGATTGTCTCCAAACCATTTGCTCCCGTTGCGGAGCCGCGGATCTCGCCCTCCGGATCGAATAAGAAGTATGCCGGTAAGTCTTCGTGTCCCCGACTGACTTTGTAATCGTTATCGAGCGCGCAAGGCTCGGTGACGTTGAGTCGCGCAATCGCGTCGCGCACCGCACGCGGACTTTTTTCAGCTTCGGACTGCGGTACGTGTACCGCGATCACGCGCAATCCCTCACGCTTGCGTTGGTCGCGCAACTCAGCGACCTGCGTCAGATTTGTTTTCGAAGTTTCCGAACTGATGGACCAGAAGTGAACGAGCGTGGGATGCCCTTTTGTCTGCCGCGCCGTAGTTTGCCCGTTGAGCCACTCACTGGCCCGCTCAAATGACGGCAACTGTAAGTCGACCTTCATGTGGTTTGTCAGGCGTTTGCATCGTCGGGGGCCTTGTCCTTTATTCAGTTTCTAACACATCCCACGCTTCGTTTCCATGGGCCATCATTCCTCGGACGTGGTCGGATCGATGATGGTTTTGACCTGGGTGACGTGGTTCGCCGGAAATCCGCCGAGCCGCGCATGTTCGTGGATGACTTCTTCATTCGGCGCGAGGTAGATGCAATAGAGTTTATTGTCTGTGACATAGCTCTGAATCCATTGAATCTGTGTACCCATCTGATTCAGAACACTGCACGAACGCTGGGACATCGCCTTCAACTCCGCCGGTGTCAGCTTGCTCGCACCCGGCACTACACGCTCAATAACGTACTTTGGCATTATGATTCTCCTTATTGTATCCACAGATTACACAGATTATTTTCTGTAATCGGTGGATGGGTTTATTAATGCAATTCAATCAATAACTGCTGAAACTCTTCATCTCCGCGAATCGGATCGAACGCGCTGTCGGCCCCGGCCCAGTGCGCGACCGTTCCGAACCCACTTTCAAACGCGCGACGCAGCAGAATTAAGGCTCCTTCTTTTTCGCGGAGCAACGCGTATGCGCACGAACAGTTGTATACGGCCAGGCCATCGTTTGGTTCCAACTCCAGCACTCGCTTAATCGTCGCCATCGCTTCTTCTCTACTGCCAAAGCGCGCGTATGCTTCGGCTAAGCGACTCATCACGATGATGTCGTCAAGACTCGCCTCGAGCTTTCGTGACGTGATCTCGATCACCTTGAGCGCCGCTTCTTCAGCAGCAGGGATGTTTGCGCGCTTGCGATGAACTCCCGCAAGAAACATCCAGGGATCTTCGTCGTAGGGCTTCAGTTCCGCGGCACGGCGATAATGTTTTAGCGCGCCTTCAAAATCCTGTGACAGTTCGGCAATCATGCCGAGCCGGGTATATCCGGGATAGAACTCGGAGTTCTCTTTCAGAATCTCTTCGATGCTGCGCTTTGCTTCGGAAAGACGACGCTGATTGAAATAGACCATCGCGATACCGAATTTGGCGTCCAGTGATGTCGGCTCCAGCTCCAGCGCTTTCTGATTCGACTCGATCGCTTTGCTCAGCCATGAGGAAGCGCTGTCGTACCACTCGTACATCGACGAGTACGCTTCCGCTAGTCCCGCGTAAGACGAGGCAAACACGGGATCGATGGCGACCGCGTTCTCAAACATCTTGATCGCGCTCTCGGTGTTTCGCTTGCCCTTGAGATAGAGCAGCTCACGGCCGCGCATGTAGAAGTCGTAGGCTCTCAGATCGTCGGTCGGCTTCTGCGTCAGCAGTTGTCGCTCGGTGTCGCTGAGTGAGACCTTCAAGGCGTCGACGATCTTTTGCGAGACTTCGTTTTGCAGATCGAAAATGTCTTCGACCTGGCGATCGAAACGTTCGGCCCAGAGGTGATAACCGTCACGCACGCTGATGAGCTGCGCCGTGATCCGGATGCGGTTGCCGGCCTTGCGCACGCTTCCTTCAAGGATGTAGTTCACGCGCAGCGCGTCGGCAACCTGGCGTGTGTTCACTTCTTTGTTGCGGTAAGGGAACACGTCCGTGCGCGACACGACCTTCAGCTCTTTGATCTTCGAGAGATCGGTGATGATGTCTTCAGTCATGCCGGCGCAGAAGTAGTCGCTTTCCTTCTCCGAGTTCATGTTTTCGAAGTAGAGGACTGCGATTGATCTCTCGGGCACAGTCTCGGTCGAAATCATGCCGTAGGATCTGGCGCCTGAAGATCTGACTCGGTGTGACTGCGTCTCGAGTTCTCGTTTGAGGTCCTTGAGATCCGTTAGCAGATCTTTGATGGTCTGATAGCGGTCTTCGCGATCTTTGCGCAGAGTACGCAGGATGACGTGATCGAGCCCGTGTGGGCCATCAGGCAGGTGCGCCAACAGCGACTCAGGCTCGTTATTCAGAATTCCCGACATCACGTCGATCGAGGTTGGACCAGAAAAAGGCTGCCGGCCCGAGAGCATTTCGTAGAGCACGCAGCCGAGACTCCAGATGTCCGTGCGGGCATCTAATTCGAAACCTCGCGTCTGTTCGGGCGACATGTAATGCGCGGTTCCGAGCACCATACCCACGGCGGTGTTGATCATGTTCTGAGTCGGCGCCATTGAATCAGTTTCGAGTGGCTGGTGTTCGCGACTGAGTTTGGCGAGACCGAAGTCGAGCACTTTCACGATGCCGTCGTGACGCAACATGATGTTGTCGGGCTTGATGTCGCGATGAATGATGCCGACGGCGTGAGTTGCGGAAAGCGCGCTGGCGACTTGAATGGCGACGTCGAGCGCGTCGCCAGGCGTGAAAACGCCTTTTTTGATGCGAGCGCGCAGGGTGTCGCCGTCGATGAACTCGGTGGCGATGAACTGTTCTGAGTCGATCTCGTCGATTTCGTAGATGGTGAGAATGTTTGGGTGGTTGAGTGCGGAAGCGGATTTGGCTTCCTGGATGAAGCGACGGACGCGGTCGCCGGTCTTGTCGCTGACGTCGGGCGGGAGGATTTTCAGTGCGACTTTGCGGTCGAGTTTGGTGTCATTGGCGAGGTAAACCTCACCCATTCCACCCGCGCCGAGTTGGGAGCAGATTTCGTAGCGACCAATTCTTTTGCGCGCGGGGAACGACAATGTTCAGGTCCGGGGGAGTTATTTTCTGGGCTCTCAAGAAGTAACGCGTATTGTAGCTCACGAGTGGAGCATGCGGAAGGAGCCACAAAAAGGCACAAAAGACACAAAAAATAAAAAGCGCCCCACATAACGTAGGGCGCTTGTCCTTGAAACGTGGAAAAGAAACGCGGAAAATTAATC
>DATENQ010000423.1:0-5507 GCA_035275005.1 Pyrinomonadaceae bacterium
TGATTGACGGCACAGTGACTGAGAGTTGGGCCTGGACGCATCATCCCGCCTGGTATCGCGCGTTAACGGGCCGTGATTCCCGCGAGGCCATTGAACGTGAGAAGCAGGACGAACGAACGCTTTAGCCACAAAAAGGCACAAAAAGCACAAAAGTAGTTCCGATCTTTTTGTGCCTTTTGTGCCTTTTTGCGGCAAAGAAAGGATCTGATTATGCACGCCTACCTACGTCTTACTTTGATTCTGATTGTTAGTCTTGGAAGTGGATTAACGGTTTTCTCGCAAACCTCTAATACGAACGACCCGCTCATACGAATACTTCAAAACAAAGGCATCCTAACGGAAACCGAAGCACGCGCGATTACGGCTAATGCTTCACCTGAAGAACAAAGAGATCGGCTGGCGGTGTTGTTGCGCGACAAAGGCGTAATCTCGGCGACGGAATTCGACGCGATACGCGCACCGGCAGCAGCTCCGGAGGTGAAGACGATCACCGCCGAGTACAAGACCAGCGCGCCGGAGCCAGTCGCACCCAAACCACAACCGACGCCTGCTGTAATTGCCGCAATCGCGCCAGTGCGATTACAGGGAATCGATGCGCCGAAACGAGAAGGACTGATCCCCGATATAAAACTCGGAACCGGCGCGCGCCTCAAGCTATACGGCATCTTCAAAACGAGCATCATTCACGACTCATCATCGCCGCAGGGTAACGATTTCCCATTGCCACTTCTGGCAGCAGACACAGGTCCGAACAATTCACCGGAGTTTCACGTGCGCGCACGCGGACTCCGGCTCGGAGCAAACTTCGAATGGCTGGATATAGCGCCAAAGACGACGCTCACCGGAAAATTCGAGTTTGATTTCGAAGGTGATTTTCCGCGCGCCAACAATCGCAACATCACTTCCATTCGATCGAGCCAACCGTCTTTGCGCCTGGCGTGGGTCAGAATCGATCGCCGCTTCGGTGAAAACAACAGCGCCTTCGTTTTGTTTGGACAAGACTGGTCGCCGTTCGTTTCATCGACGTTGCCCAACACGATCGAAAACACAAACTTCGGCGGAGTTGGTTACGGTGCTGCTTACACGCGAATTCCCCAGGCTAAGTTTGGTTTGAATCACAAATTTGGCGGCTCACGCGACGTGCGATTTGGACCAGAGATAGCGATCGTGTTGCCGGCTTTCGGAAATCTGCCGAGTGACGTAGCCAACCAGTTGGCGTTCGGTGAGAGACAGGGGGTGGACTCAGAGAAGCCCGGAATTCAAGGCCGCGCGGTACTTCAATGGCAACTCGATAGAGCTCCAAGCGTAGCTCCGGCCCAACTGATCTTCAGCTTCGAACATGCGCAACGGACCGCCATCGTTACCGCTGCAAATGTGCCGGTCGGATTCAGGCCCGCATTTCCGAATGGCGCGGAAGTCAGCAGCGATAGCAACGGTTATTCAGCCGAGTTTCAACTGCCGACGCATTTTGTGACCGCGGTTGGGAAGTATTACGGCGGTTCCGATCTGCGTTTCTTCCTCGCAGGGCAATTACTATCCAACTTCAACGACACTTTCGGACTGACAAACACCGCAACTGCGACTTCGATCGATGGCTCGTCAACAGTTGTCTTCGGACTGGAGAACGGCATTCCCGTTGTAGCACCGCAGCGACCCGTGCGTGCTCACGGCGGCTTTGTCCAGCTCGGCTTTCCGTTATCGCGAATATTTAATGCCGATCCAAAAGGTCGCAACGCGGGTTGGACCGCTTTCCTCTACTACGGTGGCGATCAAGCCGTGGCGCGTGATGCGCGACGATTTGGCCTGCGTGGCGGTTGGAGTGATCTGTTCTCGGGCAACATTCAATACAAATGGAACCAGTGGGTGACGTTTGGTTACGAGCAGGGGTACTACCGCACGCGCGCGGATGCGCGCACGGGTCTGCTCCCGCTGTTTCGCGGAATTCCGAGTTACACCACGCACAACATTCGTTCGGAATTTGCGGCAATCTTTACTTTTTGAAGAATCATGAAATACGAAGATGTTGCTATCAACGATGCTGAGATTCCGGTTGCTTCAAACCGCATTTTTCAAAACATTGTGCGAACCTATGCGAGTGAAGTAAACAAACTCAATAGCGTCTGGCACGAATTCGCCGAAGACGATCTCTCTTTCAAACCACATGCGCGTTCCAGTACGGTTGGAGAGATCATGGAGCACGAGCTTTTGTCGGAGCGCCGGTTTTTTGGCGAGTTCCTGGGTTTGCCGGAAGTGCCGGCGAACGAGGTCCTGCCGCAGGACCGCACTCCTCGCGCGTATACCGCACGAATGGTCGAGCTCTCACGCGAGCGTTTGCAGTTTCTCGCAACGCAGGATGAAGAGTGGTGGCTGACAGTTGTTCCTTTCTTCGATGTGGAGCGCGAAAGGATTTGGATCTTCTGGCGGCGCGTCCTGCACACGGCGCATCATCGCGCGCAGCTCGGAGTGTATTTACGGCTGCTGAACAAGACCGTGCCTTCGACCTATGGTCCAACTGCCGACGTACGTTGGGAAGGTGCTGATCCGACTCGTAGCGTAGCGGCCGCCAGTAGGAAATAGCACGATAGATGCCACTGGCTTGACCCGTGGAGTGTCACGCTGGCCGCTACACCGAACTCCAAACACAAACTGGATGCCACGGCCTTGGGCCGTGTGTAGCTGCAAACGTCAGACTCACGGGGCAAGCCCGTGGCATCTGGCCTGAAGTCTACAAATAGTCTCTCATTACAAACTTTTCAATCGGCAGGTTCGGTTTACGTATTTTAGTTTTCGTCTTGTCCCAGAAGGGTCCACTGTCAGGATTTGTTGTTATGAGACTCACATGCTTCACTCTATAAAGATAGAAGCTGTTCGCCCTGCACCTGAAATCGAATTGGACTTCGTAGTGATATAAACTACCGCCCCAATCAGTTTTTATCTGAAAACCAAGCCTGGTTTTTTTCACGGAATCAAGCGAAAAGTTCTTAACTTCTCCCTCTCTCGGCAATTTGATCTTCGATACAACCTCGTCGCCTGCAAGAATATTCAAATCTTTCTCAACCACATCAAACTTGTACTTGCGACAATCAACCTTTGCCGAACAAACTGCAGTTAAGAAGAACAACACAACAACAGCATATTTATAGTTGTGGGACACCGTCATCTGTTAATGGACCTCGCCAAGCTCTCGCTTCATATTCCGTTCCTTCATCACGGCCGCCGGCATTCGGTAGCTCGATGCGTAGTACGCGCGCGCCTCCACCGGTTAAAACCTGGGCGCTGTAAGACGAGCCTCTCGGTATAAAAACAACTTCATTTGACCCAAGCCTTCGACCATCGACCGCGATCGCACCACTCAGAACATATAGCAACTCATCTGCATCATGAACGTGGGATTCCACAGCGTGATCGGAGGTAGCCCATATCTCACCCACCGTAGGAACTTCATCGCCGGCGTTAACAATATGGAAGCGACTGAATGTTCGTCCGGCAAATCCAGCGCGCGGGGTGGGCAACGTCTCGACCCACGGCTTGCTCTCAGTGGTACCAAATGTCATGGCTATGATCTCCTCGCGCTTCAATTCAATTCCTGGGTAATCTATAAACCATAAATACTATTCAATCGTGTGATATACCTAACGGGGAACAGAACTATCCGGTCGCTGGAATCGTTGATCGCATGAAGCTGTCAGCAATTCCTATAACATTCGAAAAGGAGCCAATATGCGAATCAACGGTGCCGCCTTGGTACTCATTTTAGTAACATTTCCTTCTGTTGCCTTCTCACAAACGAACGCAGCCAATGCAGATGCCGCAATCCGACAAACCGCATTGGATTACATCGAAGGTTGGTATGAAGGAAACGCAGAGCGCATGGAACGTGCGCTGCATCCGGAGTTGGCAAAAAGAATTGTTCGTACCAACCCACAAAACAATCAAAGCCGGCTTGATCAGATGAGCGCGATGAGCCTTGTTCAGGGAGCACGCAGAGGTGGCGGTAAAGATACACCGAAAGAGCGACAGCAGAAGGATGTCACAATACTCGACATTTACGAAAATGCAGCGAGCGTTAAGGTTGTCGCATCAGATTGGATTGATTACTTACACATGGCGAAATTCAATGGCCGGTGGGTAATTGTCAACGTCCTGTGGGAGCTAAAGCCCAACCCCGGCAAGTAACCCCCGGGCGAACTGCAATGTCATCCTTGACATTCTGATCTGGTCGTTTTCATCATACTTGTCTCCACGGGACAAGCCCGTGGCATCTGAAGCGTTAGGGTTAGGTTTGTGTAGCTGGCTAACATGAGACTCCACGGGACAAGCACGTGGTATCTTCAGTAAACATTCAGCTAGTCTTTTTTACCGATGCCGAAGACGTGATGCTGGCCGCGGATGATGATCATTTTGTCTGCGATCGCGGGGGTGGCGATCATGACTTCTCCCACTGGATTTCGTGCCAGCAACTCAAACGTTGGACCAGCTTTGATGACAAATACATCTCCGTCCTCGCTGGCGAAGTAAACTTTCCCATTCGCAGCCACAGGCGAGGCGCTGAATGATCCGCCGGTGCCGAGCCGTGCGCGAAATCCGGGTTCGCCGGTTGTGATTTTGTACTGACTCAGAATGCCGTTGTCTGTGCAGACGTACAAGTAGTCGCCATACACAATCGGCGTAACGATGTGCGGCTTGATCTGCACGCTTTGCCACGCGATTCCCGCTTCGCCGGGCTTAATCTCTCCTTTGACTCCCGCACGCACGGCATAAAACGTCCGCCGTCCATTCGTTCCGCCACCGCCGAGAAAGTACAAGTCGTTCGTCGCAAGCGGAGTTGGGATTTTCACGTCAACGCCGTCAGCCATCCGCCACTGCTCTTTGCCAGTCAACGGATCATAACCACGATAGTATTTCGTCCCGCTCGTAATTAACTCAGCGCGATCCTTGCTTTCGTAAATCGTGGGAGTGCTCCACGAGCTGTCTTCTTCGCGCGCGGTTTGCCAGACGCGTTTACCATCGGCAAGATTGAACGCCGCAATGAACGACTGGTTCTGCGTGTCGCACTGAACAATCGCCAGATGCTTGTAGATAACCGGTGAACTGCCAAAGCCCCAATGAGAGCCGGCATCAGAGCTCCAACCACCGTCGAGGATCCCCAGATCCTGTTTCCACAAAAGTTTCCCGTCGAGGTCAAAGCAATAGAGTCCTTCTGAGCCAAAGGAAACGACGAGATGTTTGCCGTCCGTAGCCGGTGTCGGATTCGCATGACTCGCTTTGACGTGACGCTTGACCTTCGGCACACCTTCGTAAAGCGTCTTTTCCCAAATGATGCGACCGGTGTTTTTGTCGAGACAGTAAACGCGCCAACTGTGCTTCGAACTATCGTCTGCAGAAGCGCCCGTGTCTGTTAACCCGTGCACAAACTCTGAGTTCGCGTCGCTGCTGATCGCAGTCGTAACAAAGATGCGATCCTTCCAGACAATCGGACTCGAATGGCCCAGACCCGGGATCGGAGT
>DATENQ010000424.1:0-3670 GCA_035275005.1 Pyrinomonadaceae bacterium
GATGCGGATCAGGTCGAGATTTCGGCGCTCAACGTCGTTAAGCAGTGAGTTTTTGAACTCAGGATTCGGCTTGTACCACGACTGCTCTTCGAGATAGACCTTGATGTCGTTGTCTTTGAAGACACGTCCGTGGCGGCCAAAGATAATTCCACGCAACAGCTTCAGATCTTCCGGGCTCAGCTTTTGCACCTGAGCCTGTTTGAGGGAAGTTTTCTTGAAATCAAGCTCTTTGAACGCGTCCATCGGGTCCTGCGCAACGGCAGGGATGGAAACAAGAGCGATCAACGCGAGTAGGACCAGGCTTCTCATGAATGCCTTTCTTTAAGCCGCAGATTTACGCAGAAAAACGCAGATCAGCGTTCATTCGCGTAAATCTGCGGCTAATACGCTTCAACCAAAGATGTCGCGGACCTTATCAACCAACCCTTTACTCTCCAGATCCTTGTTCTCAACTTCGGCCAACTGCTCGAGCAGGCGACGCTGTTCTCTGGTCAACGTTGTCGGCGTGATTACCGTCGCGGAGACAAACAGGTCGCCGCGACCACGCCCGCCAAGAACCGGCATCCCTTTCCCTCTGAGACGAAACACCGTGCCCGTTTGTGTGCCCATCGGGACCTTCAGCTTCTCTTCGCCGTCGAGCGTATTGACCATGATGTCTGCCCCCAACGCCGCCTGCGCGAAAGTAATCGGAACGGCCTCGTAGAGGTTGCTACCTTGTCGCTCAAACTGCTCGTGCTCGGAAACGTGGATAACCACGTAAAGGTCACCCGGCGCGCCCCCCTGCGTTCCGGATTCCCCTTCACCAGATACGCGTAAACGAGAGCCGGTTTCGACCCCCGCCGGGATTTTTACTTCCATCTGTTTCTCGCGCTCGACTCTTCCCGAGCCTTTACAGTCGGCACAAGGGTTCTTGATCACTCGCCCCGTGCCGCGACACACGTGACACGTCCGGGCCACCGAGAAGAATCCCTGCTGGTAACGAACCTGACCACTGCCGCTACAAGTCGTACAAGTCTCGGGCTGGCTTCCCGCCTCAGCACCTGAACCTTTGCAGGTGTCGCACGTCTCCAGACGCGGAATCCGGAGTTGCGCGGTCATGCCGTTGGCAGCTTCTTCGAGCGTGATCTCGAGGTCGTAACGAAGATCCGCGCCACGTTGTGCCGACGTGCGACGACCGCCACGTCCGCCGCCAAACACGTCACCAAAACCAAACAGGTCGCCGAGGATGTCTTCGATACCGCCAAAACCCGGTGCTCCCCACGCTCCGGCACCGGCGCTGCTCGAGACTCCCGCATGACCAAACCGGTCGTAACGTTTGCGCTGCTCGGGATCCGACAGCACGCTGTACGCTTCCGCTGCTTCCTTAAACTTTTCTTCGGCGCCGGCGTCGTTCGGGTTTTTGTCCGGGTGATACTTAACCGCCAGACGACGATAAGCGCTCTTCATTTCCTGGTCCGTCGCGGTGCGGCTAACGCCCAGGACCTCGTAATAATCACGTTTGTCCATAACAGTTTTAGTAAATAACCTCTCTACGTCTATTAGTGCTTAAACTTCGGTGGTTGCGTCGGCTGTGGAGTTCAACATTGCGGATGTGAGTTGCCCGGCTACGCGTTCCAGTTTGTTCAGAGCAATCTTAATCTCTTCGACTTTGTCTGTCTTGATGGCGACCTCGGACTCGGCAAAGACTTTCTCTGCTGCGTCCTGATCGGGCTCCGGCAGCAAACCGCCAAATTTCGTAAATGATTTCTGTGTGTTCCTTAATAATGAATCGACTTTCGTTCTCAACACCAGCAGCTCTTTCGTGGTCTTGTCCGTGTCCGCGAATTCTTCCGCCTCGCGGATGAGACGATCGATCTCTTCCGGCGTCAGGCCGGACGTCGGCGTGATACGCATCTGCTGCTCGCGCCCGGAAGTCTTGTCCACGGCCGAAACTGACACGATGCCGTTCGCGTCCACTTCAAACGAGACTTCGATCTGCGGTACGCCACGCGGATTTGGCGGGATTCCGACCAGCTCAAACTTGCCGAGCGAACGATTGCCCTCTGCCACTTCGCGCTCACCCTGGAGCACATGAATCTCGACTGACGCCTGGTTGTCGACCACCGTGGTGAAAGTTAGGCTGTTGCGCAGCGGAATGGTGGAGTTGCGCTCGATGATCTTGGTAAACAATCCGCCGCGCGTTTCCAACCCCAGACTCAAAGGCAAGACGTCCAGCAGCACGATGTCTTTAACTTCACCATTCAACACGCCCCCCTGGATTGCGGCGCCCATCGCTACCACTTCATCCGGGTTGATTTCCGACGAAGGCTTGCGGCCGAAGATCTTCTCTACCGTGCGCTCGACAATCGGCGAACGAGTCTGGCCGCCGACGAGGATCACTTTGTGAATGTCTGACGGTTGCAGCTTCGCGTCTTTTAAGGCTAACTGGCATGGTTCGACCGTCTGGTCGACAAGATCGCTCACCAATTCTTCGAATTGCGCCCGCGTCAGCGACTTGTTGAAGTGCTTTGGTCCGGTCGCGTCGGCGGCGATGAACGGCAGGTTGATACCGGTTTCGGTGGCGGTTGAGAGATCGCACTTGGCGCGTTCGGCGACCTCTTTCAGTCGCTGCAAAGCCAGACGGTCCTGTTTCAAATCGATTCCGGTGTCTTCCAGAAACTGGTCCGCCATCCAGCTCATGATGCGTTCGTCGAAGTCTTCACCGCCGAGAAACGTGTTGCCGGAAGTCGAGAGCACTTCGAAAACACCGTCGTTCATCTCGAGGATCGAGATATCGAAAGTGCCGCCGCCGAGGTCGTAAACCGCGATCCGCTCGACGTCCGCTTTACCCTGTCCATACGCCAGCGCTGCCGCCGTCGGCTCGTTGATGATGCGCTCAACTTTCATACCGGCAATCCTGCCGGCGTCTTTTGTCGCTTGGCGCTGGGTGTCGTCGAAGTAAGCGGGTACGGTGATGATTGCTTCAGTGACCGGTTCGCCGAGAAAATCTTCAGCCGCCGCTTTCAAGCGCTGCAAAACAATGCCCGACAATTCCGGCGGGCTGTAATTCCGGCCCTGCACGCGGACGCGCGCGTCGCCGTTTGGCGAGTCGACGATCTCGAAAGATGCGGTTTCGCGCATCTTGGTGACTTCGGTCGAGTTAAACTTCCTGCCGATCAGTCGTTTGACGGCAAACACCGTATTGGCTGCGTTCGTGACTGCCTGGCGTTTGGCGATCTGGCCTACCAGTCGTTCACCTTTCTCGGTGAAACCGACGACAGTCGGGGTCGTGCGTCCGCCTTCCTTGTTCGGAATAATCTGCACCGCGCCGCCTTCGAGAACCGAGACGCAGCAATTGGTGGTGCCCAAATCTATTCCAATCGTCTTTCCCATCGAATTCAATTAGCCGCAAAAAGGCACAAAATGTTTTCTGATTGAGTGGCGCTCAATATTTTTCTCTGATGACAATCGCTCAAAAATCTTCCGCTCTTCCTGTTATGTGCCTTTTGTGCATTTTTGTGGCTACTCTCTTTTGGCCACTTTTACCATTGCGGGGCGAATAAGCTTGTCTCCGAGGCGGTAACCAGCGACAAGCTCCTGCATTACCGTGTCAGGCTCGTAGTCATCAGTGGCTTCGGTTACCACCGCCTCGTGAATATGCGGATCGAACTGTTCGCCAACAGCGGCAATC
>DATENQ010000425.1:0-15207 GCA_035275005.1 Pyrinomonadaceae bacterium
GCGCCGAAGACCATCCCGAGCAGGGTGCCGATGATTAGCGGGAGTGCAGTGAGCTCGCGAACATGAACACTGGCCGGGATGTATGGCCGGAACGTGGCGAGTAAAGGGTTATCAACAGGCTGAGCAGCCTTGACTCCGACAGTATCCGGAAACTCATTTGCACCGACGCTTTCAGAAGACATTCGGTTTGACCTCCAACAAGTTTTGAAAAACGGGGAGTAGCGCAGGGGACTGGAAAACGCCGTTACTTTACACGGGGCGCCTTGCCCTCGGCAAGCTGGTTTACAGCCTTGAATACAGTCTTTTTGAACCTCTTGATGCCGCCAGGGGTTGCCTTCATAGGCGTTTTGTAGGGGCGGCACTCCGTGGCCGCCCGTCATTGAATTGGGCGACAACGGGCGGGCCACGGAGTGCCGCCCCCCAGTTTTTTCGGTAAACTGCCGAAACCTATGCAAACGCGAATCTTTACACTGCTTCTTTTTGTACTCGTCTCGTTTCTTCCAGCGAGCTCGACGGCTCAGACAAAGATCCCGAAGCCCGAGGAAGTTCTCGGATTCACGCCCGGCGACGACCGCAAACTCGCCTCGTGGAGCCAGGTAGTAGACTATTTCGAGCAGTTGGATCGCGCCAGCGACCGCGTGAAGTTTGAAACACTCGGCCAGACATCGATGAACAAACCGTTCGTGATGGCGACCATCAGCTCACCCGAGAACCTCGCGCGACTCGACGAGCTCAGGAAAATCCAGGATCAGCTTGCAGATCCACGCACACTGGGACCGCTCGCCACGCGCGATCGCAAGGCAGCAGAACTGATTCGCCAGGGCAAAACCATCGTCCTGATCACTTGCGGAATTCACTCAACCGAAGTCGGGTCATATCTCTCCAGCATGCTGATCGCGCACCGGCTTGCTTCGTCAACCGACGCAGACGTTCAAAAAATTCTCGACAACACGATCGTCCTGCTGGTTCCGTCACTAAATCCCGACGGCGTTGATATCGTCAAAAACTGGTACGACAAAACTCTTGGCACGCCCTTCGAAGGCACCGATCCGCCCGAGCTCTATCACAAGTACACCGGTCACGATAACAACCGCGACTGGTACGCGTTCACGCAAGTCGAGACGCAGCTCACAGTCGACAAGATTCACAACGTCTGGCATCCGCAGATCGTCCACGACATTCACCAGCAGGGCGCATTCGGATCGCGACTGTTTCTACCGCCATACATGCCGCCGGTTGAGCCCAACGTGCCAAAACCGATCGCGCAAGCCTACACAGAGCTCGGAAACTTTATGGCCACCGAGATGCGCGCCAAAGGCTTTCAGGGAATCACGACTAACTCAACGTACGATGCGTGGACTCCGGCGCGCGCGTATTCACACTACCACGCCGGCGCGCGCATGTTGTCTGAAACTGCGTCCGCGAGAATCGCATCGCCGATAACGTTGAAGTTTGACGAGCTCCGTTCGCGCGAAGGTTACGATCCGCAGAAAGAGTCGCCGCAGTTTGGACCGGTGTGGCGTGGCGGTGAGTGGCACCTGAGTGACATCACTAAGTACATGACGACTGGCGCGTTTCTCCTGATGGACCATGCAGCCCAGAACCGCGAGCAGTGGTTGCGACGTTTTTATACTATCGGTAAAGAGGCGGTGCGTCCGCGCCGGGCCGGCGAGCTTTTCGGGTTTTTGATCGAACCTTCGGGGAACTCTGAAGCGTTACTCAACATTCTGCGTCGGGGCGGCGTTGAAGTTGAGCCGACGAAACAAGGTACGCTGTTAGTCCGCATGGAGCAGCCCTATGCTGCTTTCGCAAAGACACTGCTGGAAGTGCAGCGCTATCCAAACCTGAGAGACGACACTGGACATCCAATCGCTCCTTATGACGTAACTGCACACACATTGTCATTGTTGATGGGCGTCACAGTTCATCCGGTCAAGGCGCCTTTCAAGCCCAAACCGTCGCGAACCACTTCCGAGGTCGTCGGAGTTGTAAAAGAATCAGCGCCAATTAAGCTGGCTGAACTGCCGGCCATCTATCGCTCATCAGTGCCAAGCCACGACGAAGGTTGGACCAGGTGGATCATGGATTCGAAGTCCATCGATTACGGTGTGCTGACGGACAAAGAATTGCGCGCGGGTATTACCACCTTCAAGCCCTCGCCGAGTGTCACGGGAAAATACTACGTTATCCTGATTCCGGATCAACCTGCCCGTACGCTGCTCGAAGGTTACCGATCGGGCACAATGCCAACGGAATACACCGGCGGTCTTGGACCAGAGGGAGTCAGGCACTTGCGCGACTTTGTCGAGACTGGCGGCACGCTCGTCTTTCTGAATCGCGCTTCGAACTTCGCGATCGAGCAGTTCAAACTGCCGCTGCGCAACGTGGTCGCCGGACTACCGCGAACGGATTTTTACGTCCCAGGATCGATCCTGCGCATCGAGCTCGATACGTCGCATCCGATTGCGAGTGGAATGCCTAAAGAGACGATTGCGTGGGCGGAGGATTCGCCGGTGTTTGAAGTGATTAACGATCCGAACGCAGCTGTGCCGGCGTCGAACGTGCGCGTGATCGCGTCGTATTCCGCCGACAAAGATCCGCTGCTCTCAGGCTGGCTACTCGGGGGTGATTTGATCAAAGGCAAGGCTGCGCTCGTTGAAGTGAAGATGGGCAAAGGACGCGTAATTCTCTTTGGCTTCCGCCCACAATACCGCGCCCAGTCGTTGGCGACTTACCCGTTATTGTTCAACGCCTTAAGTTCTAAGTGAGATTTGGCCACAGATTAACGCGGATGGCGCAGATCTGAAATGCATTTTCATATCCGCGTTAGTCCGCGTTAATCTGCGGCTGGATCTTGAACTTTTCCTCTCTACAGGCGTATAACTGCATTGAGACCGCGATGGTCACCCTTCTTCTTATCAGCTCGGTTTTAGCTTTCGGTTTAGTCATAATCGCCATCTATATCTGGCAAAAAGCCTCGACTAACTCGCACCAACCAGAGTTGCCGCCGCCACTGCCAAGCACTTTATTCCCGGATTTCCGCGTTAATGAACTTATCGCTCCGCTGGAAAGTCGAACTCCCGAAGCGGAGCCTACGGTAACCAGAGAGACTTTCGAACAGGCGATCCAGGCTATTCGCGAGTTCCAGAAAACGCCTAACCGAAACTCAACCGCAAAACTGCTGCATGCCGCGGCTCTTTCGGACAACGCGAAGAATTACGAAAGAGCTGTCGAGCTCGTGCTGCTCTCATGGCGAGACGGCAGCCTGGCCGATCTCTCCGCGAAAGATCTTCAATCGTTGTTCAACAGTGAATACTGGGTGCTGTCGTCGCGCACCCGAACGTCGGGCGCTGGCTTCGTTCTAAAAGAAACTCTTTCCAGTGCGAACCGCGAGCTTCAACTCGCAAACAACCCAATCTAACCATCAACTGCCTCCAGTTGAACTTTGAAAGAGACATACCATGCAAAATATTGATATCGCATCTGTCTTGCCCGTGCTCGTTGGAGCCTTCGTTCTTCTGATTCTCTTCCTCATCATCGTGAAGCGCATCTTCGTCAATGTCGGCGCGCGCGAAATCGCCATCAAGGAACGACGATACCTCGGTGCAAAAATGCCGCCGGGAAGAGTGGTGGCCACTGAAGGGGAAGTCGGTATTCAAGCCGACGTGCTGAAGCCCGGCTTACACCTGATCAAGTTTCCGTTTGAAAAAGTGGTTCGCAAAGTGCCGCTGATTGAGATCGGCGCTGACGAGATGGGCATCATCGAAGCAGTCGACGGTGAGCCGATGCCTCCGGGTCGTATCTTCGCACCGGATCGTGCCCAGAATGCTCACAACAACTTTCAGGATCCGATCGCGTTCATCAAACGCGGCGGCGTAAAGGGTATTCAACTCCGTACGGTTCCACCGGGTCTCTGGCCCATCCATCCTTACCTGTTCCGAGTTTCAGTAGCCAAAGCGACACTGGTACCGCAGGGCAAAGTTGGCGTCGTGACGGCAGCTGACGGTGATCCACTCGATCCGGGTCGCCTGCTTGGCAAAGCGATTTCTGACCATCGCAATTTCCAGGATGCCGAACAGTTCATCGCCTCAGGCGGACAAAAAGGACCGCAAGTCGACATTCTGACGCCGGGCGTTTATCGCATTCTGACGCAGTCCGGATCCCTCGAAGGTTCCAGTGAATCCAAACCGGGACTCTTCAACGTTCGTCTCTTCGAAGCGACCGTGATCAATGAGAATCAAATTGGACTCGTCGAAGCGTTGGATGGCGCGCCGCTGAATCCACGCGACTACGTTGCGGAATCGTTTGCGGGTCACGACAATTTCCAGGATGGACACGAGTTCATCGGCAACGGCGGCCAGCGTGGTCCACAAAAAGACATCCTGCTGCCGGGAACTTATTACATCAATCCGCTGCTGTTCAAGGTCATTCCTGAAACGGCTAAGGAGATTAAGCCGGGCGAAGTCGCCGTGGTTGTTTCAAACGTCGGTAAGGATCCTTCAGAAGAGGTCCGGCGTGAGATGGCGTCCAAAGTCCGCCAGCGCATGGAACGCGAGGAGCAGGAGCAGGTGCAGGAGTCGGCGGCGCGGCTCGACGCGATGGACGACAAACGTAGCGTCGAAGAGATCAAAGCCGATCTAATGACGGGCGACCCGGCCGATCGACGTCTCGACGAAGGCGCGCACGAAGCCTACGTCGTTCCCGAAGGTTATCGCGGTATTCAAGAGGCTGTGGTTGGCCCGGGTCGTTATTATGTCAACACCCTGGCAATCAGCCCGATCGTGATTCCGACGACGAACCAGACAGTGGAATGGACGGCAGGTGAAGTTGCCAACACGTTCAATCCATTTGAAGTGATCTCGAAAGACGGTTTCACGATGCAGTTGGAAGTTCGTGTGGTCTTTCGCGTGAAGCCCGAAGACGCGCCTTTCATGGTGGCCAAGATCGGCGGCATCGAACGGTTGATCCAAAACGTGATGCATCCGCTCATCGACTCGATCTTCCGTAACCAGGCGTCTGAATCGTCGGCGATGGCCTACCTTCAAAACCGGCACGAAGAGCAGGAACGCGCCGAAGCTCGCGTGCGGGCGCACTTGCTGAAGTATCACGTGGACGTAGTGAACGTGCTCATCTGTCACATTCATCTGCCGGAAGAGCTCATGAAAACTCAGACCGAGAAGATACTCGCCGAGCAGCGTCAGAACATGTACAACGCTCAACGCGAGGCAGAAGAGAAACGCATTCAGCTCGAGAAGACCAGGTCGCACGCTGACAACCAGAAAGATCTCATGGCCGCGACGGTGGGCGTGGAGATCGCGAGCAAACGCGCCGAGCAGCGCAAGGCGGAAGGCGAGGGCGAGGCCCACTATATTCAGCAAACCGGTCGCGCCGAAGCTGAGAAGGTGCGCTTGATGGGTGAGGCGCAGGGTGTCGCTTATCGCGAACAGGTCAACGCACTCGGCGCGCAGGGTGTAGCGCTGGTTGAGACGTTGAAGGTGATCGGCGAGAAGGGAGTTCGCATCACTCCTGACGTGATGGCGACCGGCGGTGGAAGCGGCGAAGCCGGCGGCGGTATCGGGGCGTTGCTGCTACTCAACCTCTTTCGAGATCGGCTGAATCTGCCAACTCCGGCCTCGAATGGTGAGAAAGTAAATACTCGGTAGCCGTAAAGAACGCACATCAGCGGGGGCAAGCCCCTCTTACTGACTTGTTCTGTTTTTGTATGCCTCAAATAAGTAACAAGTCAGGAAGAGGGGCTTGCCCCCGCTCTTTTGTGACTTACTTTTCCAGATACATCTGCGCGGCCATCTTGGTCAGCTTCCAAACCCTGGACCACGCGATTCGACTCTCTCCGTTTTCGCGGCCGGTCAGCTTGTCGAAGATCAGCTTGCGGAACAACCGTCCTTCGCGCTTGAGCATGAACTCCCTCGCAAACGGTTTTGCCGTCTCAAAGAAACTGAACCCCGGATCGGTGACCACGCCGATGCCTTCGAGCGTCATCAGTGCGCGCATAATGTAAGTGAAGTTTGATGGCAACCGGAACGGATACTCGTAAATCACTTCCGCGAGATCGTAAGTCAACTCCTTGAAGTTCACTTCGCCAAGCCTGAGATTGAGATAGTGCGTGAAGAGACTCTCCACCACCGGACGCACCGTTTCCGGATCGACACCGGGCTTAAGAAAATTCAGGTTGATGATGTCCTGGCCCAACCCCTTCACGTCACGCGCAACCACGTCGAAGAAAGCATCGATCATCTGCGACTGAAGCTTCGGAGTAATCCGTCCCACCATTCCGAAATCGAAGAATGCAAGATGCCCGCTATCCATTACGAGCAGATTGCCCGGGTGTGGATCGGCGTGAAAGAAACCGTCTTCGAGTAGTTGCTTCAGATAGGTGCGAATCAGCAGCCGGTTAACTTTAACCGGAGAAATGCGATTCGCGCGCAGTCCTTCAAGATCGACCACCTTCGTACCGCGAATAAAATCGAGCGTGAGCACGCGCGTGTTTGTGTGTGACCAGTAGATCTTCGGGACGCGAATCGCGCGCCAGGTGCGAAAGTTGTAGCGAAACCTGTCGGCATTACGTCCTTCTTTGACGTAATCCATCTCCTCAAAAATAGTCGAGTGAAACTCGCGCAGCATTCCTTCCCAATCCGCGTTCTCATTCGCCCGCGGAAAGAATCGATTCGTCAGCTTCACGAGGCGAAATAGGATCGCGACGTCAATCGAGATGGTTGACTCGAGATTTGGACGCTGGACCTTGACCGCGACTTCTTCGCCCGTCGCCAGGCGCGCACGATAGACCTGTCCGAGTGACGCAGCCGCAATCGGCTCGGAATCGATCTCCGCATACGCTTCATGAACGCTGCGACCCAGTTCTGATTCGACGATCGCAAAAGCTTCCGACGTTGGGAATGACGGAACCTGATCCTGAAGCGTCGCGAGTTCTTTGACGTATGCCAACGGCAACAGATCGGCGCGCGTTCCTAGCGCCTGGCCGATCTTAATAAACGTTGGACCAAGATCGATTAGCGACTCACGCATCCATACAGCCTGCTTCTCGAGTCGCGCCTGTTTCCTTTCCGAACCTTCAGCGCCGCGAAAGATCGCGTAGCGCAACACGCGAAAGAACCGATCTAACGCGGCGAAGAGTTGTGCGTTGAACCATGCCTTGAACTGCGCCAATCGTCCCTTTTGTCGCGCGAGATCTCGCAGACGCACAACCGCGCGGCGGTTAAAGTCAGCCCGCACGTCGTAGGTGTCGAGAAACAGGTAAAGCGAGAAGAGACCCAACACACGCGCGACTCGCGCCGCACGCAACCAACCACGAAAGCCACGGCCAGCGAGCAGCTCGTTGACCTTCTCTTCCGTCAACGGTTCGACCGGCTGTTTCGGCGCCGGAGGCGGCACGCTGGCCACCAGACCATTTCCGTTAGTTTCCGTTTTCTTAACGAGTGCTAAATTCGAATTCATTTCAATAATGTTTTATATCACTGACAGCATGTGCTTCGTGCCGGCGCGCTCGAAGTAACTGTTCGCTCGCTCGACGTCCCTTGCTATCTGGGTTGTTAGCTGGTCAATCCCGCTAAACTTCCGCTCATCGCGAAGGCGATACAAAAAACGCACGCGTACCACATCGCCGTAAAGATCGCCGTCCCAGTTCATTACGAAGGTCTCCACTGAAGGTTCCGTGGCATCCGCGAACGTCGGTCTCACGCCTACATTTGTAACACTGCGACGCCATTGTCCTTCAATCAACGTTCCGGTCACATACACACCGTTCCTGGGTATGACGCGGTTGTGTGGGTGGAGGTTGGCTGTTGGAAAACCGAGCTTATGGCCTCTTTCTGCGCCTCGCTCGACGCGTCCTTCAACTCCGTAAGGACGGCCCAACATCCGTCGCGCAAGGTTCACGTTGCCGTTCGCGAGCAATTGCCGAATCTTACTCGAGCTTACACGCGAGCCGCGCAGTTTAACCTCCGGCACTTCACCCGCGACAAAGCCGAGCTCGCTGCCCATGCGTTTTAGCAGCTCGATGTTCCCTTCGCGATCATGGCCGAATGCGAAGCCCTTGCCGAGATAAACTTCCTTTGCGTGTAGACGATCGATCACGACATCTTTGAGAAAGTCCTCGGCACGAATGTTTGAAAACTCCTTCGTGAATCGCACCACGATCGTTTGCTCGATTCCGAGCACGCCAAAGCCTTCGATCTTCTGATCGAAAGTTTGCAGTAACGGCGGCGCGGATTCAGGATGCAACACGGCACGCGGATGAGGATCGAACGTGATCACGGTCGGCACTGCGTCCACGGCCCGCGCCTGGTCCACCACGGTACGCATGATCAACTGGTGCCCGAGGTGCAGCCCGTCAAACACGCCGAGCGTGAGCACTGTCGGCCGTTGAATCTCCGCGTTGTCAGTTCCGTGAAAGAGACGCATTTTAGTCTGCTTCGACTACCAGTCCGTCGTAAGCAAACTCGACGCCTGCGGGTAGTCTCGCTGAATCGCGCGCGTGCTTGATGTCGTGAGCGATATGAGTAAAGAAAGTTCGACGCGGCTTCAGTTGTTCGACGTACGCGAGCGCTTTATCGACCCACAAGTGCGTTGGGTGTTCTCTGAACCGCAGGCAGTCGAGCACCAGCACATCCAAATCTTGCAGCGAGTCGATCGTGGCGCGTGGAATCTCGCTAAGATCCGTCAAGTAAGCAAAGTCGTTGAAACGATAAGCCATCACCGGGAGACGACCATGGATCACTTCAAGCGGTGTTATCTGCAACTCATTTCCGAGACAGAAACTCGCGCCCGGCGTAACGATATTCGGAATCACTTCCGGCAAGCCGCCGCCGAAGTGTGAAGGCTCGAAGATGTACTTGAAGATACGTTTGATATCCACCCAGGCGCGTTCATTCGCGTAGACACTCAGCGCGCCAAAACGAAAGTTCAGCGGGCGGATGTCGTCGAGACCGAAAACGTGATCGGCGTGACAGTGAGTGATGAGAACTGCGTCGAGACTTTTCAACCCGAAGCGCAACGCCTGCTGTCGAAAATCGGCAGACGTATCGACGAGCACGGTGTGCCCGGCGTGTTCGATGATGATTGAAACTCTCAGACGATTGTCGCGAGGATCGTCCGACGTGCAGGTCTCACATTCACAGCCGATTGACGGGACTCCGGTGGAGGTTCCAGTACCTAAAAAGGTGAGCCTCATCTCCCACCGGTGATATCACTGCCCGTAAATCGTCCGGGTTGCTGCGGCGAGTTGACCAGCGAAACGTATTGCATTCGCAGATCGGCGAGCAATCCCTCGAGCATTCGCTTCTCCTGAGGGGTCAGGTTTCCCGCGGTCTTCTTTTGCAGCATACCGAGAACATCGATCCAGTGCTTACCCAGTTCGACGTCGACCTCGCGCTGGTGCGTCACCGGATGCTCCATCATCCCGAGCGCGGAAGCGGCGTTGGAAGCGATGGACATCATAAAGCTCACGAAGCTCGTGGGATCGCGCGCGTCCGCCAGATCGGCTTCGCTGAACTCCTCCTCAGCCTCCGGCGCGGTTTCAGTCGCTGCCGGCGCGGCTAGCGGCACTTCGGGAGCCGGTTCTGCTTGTGGTGGTTCGGCAGCCGGTGCAGATGCGGCGGCAGCCTCTTCTTCAGGCGATAGTTCTCGAGGACTACCATCCGGGTTGAACGGACGCCTGTCTGTAACTTTGAAAGTGGGTTGTTCCTCTTGCATGTGATTATTAAACCACAAAGACTCCAAGGCACGAAAACTGCCAAAGAAAGTTCGTGTCTTCGTGACTTTGTGGTTAATGTCTCCACAATTTAGACTACCTCCATGCCTGCAACTTTTAACGATTTGATAAACCTGATGGATCGACTGCGCTCGCCAAACGGCTGCCCATGGGATCGCGAACAAACTTACGCCACGCTCGCGCCGATGCTTCTCGAAGAGGCTTACGAAGCATTCGAAGCCGTCGAAGAGGCACGCGAAGGACGGCCCGCGGAATTGTGCGACGAGCTCGGCGATCTGCTGTTTCAGATAGTGTTCTATGCACAGGTCGCGAAGGAACGCGGCGAGTTCACGATTGACGATGTGACTACCGCCATTCACGACAAGATGGTGCGTCGCCATCCGCACGTCTTTGGCGACGTCACTGCAAACGACGCCGCTACCGTTTTACTAAACTGGGAAACGATGAAGGCCGAGGAGCGGCGCGCGGCTGGAAAAACTGAGAACCCGAACACGTCGCTGCTCACGGGCGTCTCGTCGAAAGCGCCGGCGTTGATGGAAGCGCATCAACTGTCGACCAAAGCTGCTCGCGTCGGTTTCGATTGGAAATCCGTTGACGATATTTTCGATAAGCTCCAGGAGGAGATCGAAGAACTCCGCGCAGCGATCAAAGAGCACGCGTCGCTTCAGGACGAAGCGAATCACGCTCGCGTGCGCGAAGAGATGGGCGATCTGCTGTTTGCGGCCACCAATATCGCGCGGCACATGCAGGTTGAACCTGAAGCCGCGTTGAAGTTAACGAATCGCAAGTTTCGGCAGCGCTTTGAATACATCGAGAATGCGCTGCACGATCGTGGACAGGCGTTTGACCAAACGTCGATTGAAGAACTGGAAGAGCTTTGGCAGGCAGCGAAAAGAGCTTAGCCGCGGATTATCACAGATAACACGGATTTTTTGAAAAACGCATCCGTGTTACCCGTGTTATCCGTGGCTTAAATTAATCGTTGATCCGGACCGAGCGCATGATCGTGTTAAATGCAGTCTCGAAGTTGCGTTCGCTCTGCGGTGCAACGGCGATCATGTAGAACAGTTGCCCGTCGCGTAGCTGAGTCGTAATCACTCGCACCATCTCCGGGCGTCCCGTTGCTTCATTTCTGTTGCTGAGCGTCGCGAACAGCGCGTTACGACCTGATAGAGTAGTGCGCTGGTACCCGCCACTCATCCGCAAGTTGTTATTGCCTTGCGCCAGGCCGTTGACGAGCTCCTCAGTGGCGCGTTGTAAGTTGCGATTGTTCGTCTGAGTCACACCGAAACTCGCGCCGTGCGTGAACACCGCCTGGCCGTTGTATTGGCCGTAGGCGCCTTCCGGCACGAACCATACCGTGCTCTGATCGTTAATCTGTCGCCAGTTATTTGGCACGCTCACCTGCACGCCACCATTGAAGATGTTGTAACTCTGGTAACGCGACGAAGGATACTCGACACGGCCCGTCGGCGGATTGTTTGGATAGTTACCGGTGTTTTCACCGGTCGGATAACGTTGGCCGCTACGCTGGATCTCAGCCATCGTAGGAGCACTCTGGTAACCACGCAGTCGCTCCTGAATGCGAGCAAACTGACGCGAGTCGTTCCCGGATGGGTTCACCCGCAGATTCTGAGCCTCACGATTGATACGCGCATAACGATCGCTCGGACTCGGGTGGTCACTCAGGAACCCGCCACCGCTGGCGCCCTGTTGTTCGAGAGTTCTGAACATGTTAGCCAGGTCGCGTGGATCGTAACCAGCTCGGGCCATGATCTGAGCACCCAGAATGTCCGCCTCAGTTTCGTATTCACGACTGAACTTAAGCAGGTAGACTGCAAAAGGCGCCTGCGCTAGTTGGCCCACGCCTGGTCCACCAAAGATAGTTCCGGCAATCCCCGCGATACCGGCAAGTACACCATACTTCTGCCCTTTGGTAGCCTGAGCGGTGCCATGCCGCAACGCCACGTGACTAATCTCGTGGGCCATCACGCCCGCCATCTCGCCTTCCGTGCGCGCGGCTTCGATCATGCCGCGGTTCACGTACATTGGACCACCTGGCAACGCAAACGCGTTGATATCTTTCGCGTTGATGACTTTGAAGTAGTAATCAAATTCGGAGTGTTGAAATTCTGATGGAATAGCAGCAACGAGCCGGCGTCCTACATCCTCAACGTAGCTGCGAACGGTTTCATCGCGCAGCAAGGGAAACTGGCTCTCAGCCTCTTGTGCCGCCTGACGTCCGAGCTTTACATCATCCTGAACGCTGTATTTGTTGCTGTGATACTTGATTTGCGTCTGTGCTAAAGCGGACAACGGCATCACGCTTATAGCCACGAGCGCTATCCATGCAAACAAAGCCTTTCGTTTAATAAACACCGATTTACTCCTTTTCCGGAATTGATGCACCAAAACGAGACGCGGGTACATCTGCAAAGACCGGTTTTATTTCGTGATTTCGGCCAACCAAGCCTACCTACCGATCTGCCGGGGTTACTAATGCAATGAAAATGCCAATAGCCGGGGACTTAACCTCGATTACGAGGTTCGATATGCTCGTTAAACCATTGAGCCGGTTCGGCTAGCGGCGCGATGCGGTGCGCATCACCGCGCGAAACACGAATCATCGAAATAATCAGGAAAGCAAAGGCCGCCACTTTAAAAAGTGTGCCGCCCAACGAACTGTCCGTGATAGTGCTGATGATGCCAAACAATGTATGGACGATAAGAATCGCGATGTGGAGAGATAAAGCCTGGGATGCATGATAGCGGACCTTCACCTCGTTGCGCGGCACCAGAAACAGTTCCAGCAGCGAGACGATCAGGCCGATGTAGAACGGCGCATACGGCAACATCAGAGCCCACTTTTCCGACACTCCGATTCCGGAGACCGATCGTGACGTGGGCACAGTGCTGACGGGACTCTGGTAGACGTTTTGTCGCGCTTGATACTGGGCCGGAGGCGCGTAGGTAGGTGGAACAAAGACTGACGGGTACGGCGCTTCGAGTGGAGGATTGTCGTAACGACGAGTCGGCGCTTCGGAGTAGACATTTTTGCGCGCTTCCTCGTTTGGTGAATCACCAACTTCGCGAGTAGCGCCGCCTACCTGTTGCGTCGCGCCACGCTCACCCCAGACTTCCTCCGCTTTCCGTTCAACGTCCGGATCGAGCGGGTTAGTGTCGTATTTGCTCTTTTTCGTCTCCATTAACTACCACGACTAATCTTACTAGTCTGTGATCTCATACTCAACCTGTTGCCAGTAGTGTTCGCGCTCGGAGATGGAAAAGGCTTTGATTACGGCTTCGGCGCCGCCGAGACCGATGATCAGGTATTTAGCTGAAGGATAGTAGGCGAGCCGCACGTCTGTTTCAGACGGATTCGGATTAGCTGCCCGTGGGTGGGAATGATAGATGGCCAGCAGACCTTCACCACGTTCGCGCATTTGTCGCTGCGCGGCGAACAGGTCTTCGGGCGCTGCTTCGTAGCCTAGCTGGGGATTCGGAGTGACGTTCCGAAGACGATACAGCGTGGCCGCCTGCGTTTCCGAAACTCCGCCAATCAACCCGCAACACTCCTCCGGAGCGGTTTCGCGAGCATGAGCGATCATTGCCTCGACATGTTCGCGACGGAGTTGAATTGGCGGCATGGTCAATCTTTGACGACTCTCAGGTGCAGTTCTTCCAACTGTTTTTGATCGACTTCGCCAGGTGCGTCGATCATCAGGTCAGCGGCGGACGCCGTTTTCGGAAACGCGATCACATCGCGCATGTTGTCGGTGCCGGCCAGCACCATCATCAGCCGGTCGATGCCGGGAGCGATACCGCCGTGCGGAGGCGTGCCGTATTCGAGCGCGTCGAGAAAGAACCCGAACCGCTCGCGAGCTTCTTCGGTAGTCATTCCCAAAGCTTTGAACACAAGACGCTGGATGTCGCGACGGTGAATACGAATCGATCCGCTCGCCATCTCAACGCCGTTGATCACCGGGTCGTAAGCTTTGGTTCGGATCTGGGCGAGCAAGTTTGCTTCGCCGCCTTCGACTGCTCGTTGCAGTAGCGATAGATCTTCGTCGACAGGCGAAGTGAATGGATGGTGCATTGAATAGTAACGACCATCCTCTTCGTGAAACTCGAACATCGGGAAGTCAGTCACCCAGAGCGGAGCGTACACGTCTGCGGGAATCAGCTTCTCTCGTTTTGCGACCTCATTGCGTAAGGCGCCCAGGCTTGCCGCGACTATCTTCGGCTTGCCCGAAACGATCAAGACCGCATCGCCTTTCTTTGCGCCCGCTACACCGGCGATTCGCGCAACAACTTCAGCACCGAGCGCTTTCAACAGTGACGACGAAACTTCATCGCCTAACTTGATCCATGCCAGCGCCCCAGCGCCGTAACGTTTCGCAAACTCCTGCAACTCGTCGAGTACCTTGCGCGAAAGATTTGCGCCGCCGGGCACGACCAGTCCTTTTACCTGTCCGCCGGATCCTAACGCAGAAGCGAATGGTGCAAAGTCAGTGCCTTCGATTGCCTGCGCCAGATCTTGCAGTTCCAATCCTTTTATGCGCAGGTCAGGCTTGTCCGATCCAAATCGCCGCATGACTTCTTCAAAGCTGAAACGCGAAAATGGCACCGGCAGATCTACGTTGATGAGTTTGAAAACTGAAGCAAACAATCCTTCAATCAACGCGTAGACCTGATCGAGTGTGGCGAAGCTCATCTCGACGTCGAGCTGCGTAAACTCCGGCTGCCGATCGGCACGCAAGTCTTCGTCACGGAAGCAGTGCGCGATCTGGAAGTACTTGTCCATGCCGCCGATCATGCACAACTGTTTGAATAGTTGTGGCGATTGCGGCAACGCAAAAAACTTTCCCGGGAAAATGCGAGAAGGGACGATGTAGTCGCGCGCGCCTTCCGGCGTCGACTTGATGAGGATCGGTGTTTCGATTTCAGTAAAGCCCTGCTCCGTCATGTAACGCCGGATTTCGTTAACAACACGATGACGAAGACGCAGGTTTTTCTGTAACTGCGGGCGACGCAGATCGAGATAACGATACTTTAGACGAAGATCTTCGCTGGCGAGCGCATCAGGTGCAGCGTCCAATTGAAACGGCGGCGTGCGCGCGTCGTTAAGAATAAGCACCTGTCGCGCCTGCACCTCGACATCGCCGGTCGGGATCTTCGGGTTTCGCGTGTTCTCCGCGCGCAGCACTACAGTGCCCATCACGGCGACGACGTATTCATTCCGCAGTTCCTTTGCTCGCGCATGTGCCTCAGCGCCGTCGTCAGAATTGAAGACAACCTGAGTAATACCGGCACGATCACGCAAATCGATAAACGTGAGCTCACCAAAGTCGCGACGCTTCGCGACCCATCCCATCAGCACCACTTGCTTACCGACATCACCGGCACGCAGATCCCCGCAGGAGTGCGTGCGTTCCAAGTTTCCAAGATTATCCAACATT
>DATENQ010000426.1:0-5304 GCA_035275005.1 Pyrinomonadaceae bacterium
CCTCCGATATTTTTATATTTCGGGAGTCGTCGCCCTCCGATATTTTTAGATCTCGGGAGTCATCGCCCTCCGATATTTTCATATTTCGGGAGTCATCACCCTCCGATATTTTTACATTTCGGGAGTCGTCACCCTCCGATATTTTTATCTTTCGGGAGTCATCACCCTTCGATATTTTTATCTTTCGGGAGGAATTTGTAGGGGCGGCACTCTGTGGCCGCCCGTGGTTCGCATTCCAACGCCGGAGGACTTCGAGCGCGCAGGTTGCTAGCAAATCGTTGTAGGTGAATCCACCGGCGCGTCTGCAAAGTTTTTGCAAGTCTGTCGCGGGAAAGCCGATCGTGAGCCAACGTCTCGCTCCGGAACGCCTCAAGTTTCTTGTCCACAAACAATCCGACGCTCCGTCAAACGCAAACTGGCTGCGCCGAACCGACGCCGGTAATCGCCGCAAAGCTAAACCATTGAACTCACGCGGCTCCGATTGCGCCGATTCAAGTCCATAAGCGACGTTGAGTTGATGCCCCAGCCACAGCGCCGCACTCAAACCATCGGCCGCAGAGTGATGAAACCTCGTAGCGAGACGAACTCCGCCGTCGAGGATCAGGATCTGCTTAACCGGCCGCTCTCTCCGTAAATCAAAAGGCTCGTCGATAAATCTCTCAATCTCAGCAGCACTCGTCGCTACCTCGATTTTGAAATACTTATTCTCCCGCCACACCCAGGCTTGCCCGTCAACACAACAAGCACTCGTCGGAAAGCGATTCATCGCGCTTTTCGCTCCCGCGTAAAAGCGATCCACTGCGGGCGCGTCGTTGAGATGGAGAATCAGCGTGAAGTCCTGCGGTGAGCACGCGCTGTCGAGCAGGTAGAACGCACGATCCAGCAACGGCATTCTCATTGAGCTTGAATGTCTCTTTGCGGAAACCAACGTGACAATCCCGGCGGCACAGCCTCTACATGCGGTCGCAGTTCGATCCACGACAGTTTTGGCTGCAAGTGGTGTATGCGATGCATCGATAAACCGAGCGAGAACCAGTACATGAAGCGGCCATAGTAGTTGTGAGAACGCGAGACCGCGGAGCCGGTCGAGAAACCTTCATGTGTCTGCACGGCAAACGGATACCAGAGCAGCAGCGACACGAGAATGAGCGGCGGCGTCATACCCAGGAGCAATCTTATTGGACCAGCAACGGCGAGAACTACCGAGTAGATTGCGACGATGAAGGCATAGTTGAGTGTTAGTTCGACTACGTCGTGACGTTTTAGCCAGCCGCGTTTGCGCAGCCAGAAGAACCAGTGGTGTGGCATCGCGAGAGCGCGCGCGAAGAGTTCGAGAAAGTTGCGCGACTTCATGAAGTGGTCCGGATCGAGATCGGGAAGATTTGTGTGCGCGTGGTGCAACTGGTGTGTCTTGCGGAAATTGGTGAAGGGAACCATGCTCGGTAACAAAGCAATGCGGCCCCACCAGAAGTTCGCTTTCCTGGTCCTGCCAAGGTGACCATGCACGCTCTCGTGAGCCATTACAGTGCCGATGAAGATGAGGTAAGTCCGCAACAGGATGTCGACAGGGATCAGTAATGGATGGGCGAGGTGAATGAAGAGCGAGCCTATCGAGAGCAGTACGGTGATACAGATGATGCTGCGGCTTAGGTAGTAGATTTGGGGACGGCGTTGCATAGTCTCCGAATCTAACAACCCAAATGTCATCCTACGCCAGGACCTGTGGCAGTAAGATAAGTGTCACTCCTTTAAGCATCTCTTTGCTGCCTTTGCGTAATCTTTGCTTCTCTGCGTGAAAGGTTTTTGTTTTTCACGCAAAGCACGCAGAGTTTACGGAAAGCCGCAAAGAAGAACATGAGAAGTATTGGTCCAATCCTCCTGATCATCGTCTCGGTCGTTACAGCTTCAGCCCAGGACCAACGGGCGCTGCTCGACGCGTTGCGCGCAGAAGGATACGCGGCCCTCTACAACCTCGACTACGAAGGCGCCCGCAGTCGCTTTCGGAAAATGATCGAGCTAGCGCCCGATCATCCGGCCGGCGCGCAGTGTTTTGCTTCAAGTATTTGGGTGCAGCAGTTGAACGAAGCGTGGGAGCTCAAAGCCACGCTCTACAGCACCGGCGCCTACACCGATGCCAAACCCAAAGTGAATCGCAAACAAGCGGATGAATTTCGCAAGTGGACGCGCCAGGCAAAACAGCTCTCGGAAGCACGGCTGCGCAAAGATCCGCTCGACATCGAAGCGCTCTACTTTCTCGGCGCTGCCGAAGGACTCGAATCCGCTTTTGCTGGCGGTGTCGAACGCAAGTTCATGGCCGCCTTCCGCGCGGGGAGAGATTCGGTGGACCACCATCGCGAAGTGCTCAAGCTCGCACCTGATTTTCACGACGCGGAACTAACTATCGGATTGATGGACTACGTTATTGGTTCGCTGCCGCTGCCCACGAAGATGCTCGTTGCGACGATGGGAGTGCGCGGCTCGAAGAAGCGCGGGCTGCAAGCGCTCGAACGTGTCGCAGTCGAAGGGAAGTGGGCGCGCGACGTTGCGTACGTGCTGCTAATCGATCTGTACAAACGCGAGAAGCGCTGGACAGACGCAATCAAGACGGCCCGGTTGTTGTCGGAAAAGTATCCCCGCAATTATCTGTTAAAGCTCCAAATAGCCGACGCCCTCACGTCGCAGATCGTCGTGCTGAAGAAAGCGAAGACGCCTGTAGCCGCGGAAGAGAAGGAACTGCAAGACATCTTCGCTTCGTTGTCGCGCGACAAGACGCTCAATTCCGCCACGCGCGATCTCGTCCAGCACCGTTGGACCATCGCCCGCCAACAACTAGAACCACTGGGAAGAAATCCTTAACCACAAAGGCACTAAGACACAAAGTGATCTATTATCTTTGTGCCTTTGTGCCTTAGTGGTTAAGAGGGTTCCTGATGACAGATCACCATAGCGAAGAACTGCTCGGCCTGCTCGACCGGATCAAAGAATTCGTGCGCAAGTACGTGTATCCACTTGAGTCTGCCTTCCTGCGACGCCCGTTTTGCGATCTCCTCCCTGACCTGGACGCGGGGCGTGACGAAGTCAAACGCATAGGTCTTTGGGCGCCGCACTTGCCGAAAGAACACGGCGGTCTCGGACTCGCGCTGTCTGAGTTTGCACTGGTCAGCGAAGAACTGGGCCGCACACCGATCGGTCACTACCTGTTCAACTGCCAGGCGCCCGATATCGGGAACATGGAAATCCTGTTAACCCACGGCACGCCGGAACAAAAGCAAAACTATTTCAAGCCGCTCGCGGGCGGTGAGGTGCGCAGTTGTTTCTCGATGACTGAGCCCGAGCATCCCGGCTCAAACCCAACCTGGATGAGCACGACCGCCGTAAAAGATGGCGATGATTACGTTATCAACGGTCACAAGTGGTTTACGTCGTCCGCGGAGGGCGCACGCTTCGCGATCGTGATGGCCATCACCAATCCTGAAGCATCCAATCGCTACAAGCGCGCGAGCCAGATCATCGTGCCGATACCGACGCCGGGGTTTCAGTTGATCCGGAACATCAACGTCATGGGCGACGAGGGCAGCGACTACGCGAGTCACGCTGAGGTCAGGTATGAAAACTGTCGTGTACCGCAAAGCAATCTGCTCGGCCAGGAAGGTGAGGGCTTCACGATCGCGCAGGAGCGGCTCGGACCAGGTCGCATTCATCACTGCATGCGTTGGATCGGGATCTGTGAGCGAGCGTTTGACTTGATGTGCAGCTACGCCTCGCGCCGAGAGCTGTCGCCGGGTGTGCTGCTGGGCAGCAGGCAGAACGTGCAGGAGTGGATCGCGGAGAGTCGCGCCGAGATCAACGCGGCGCGTCTGCTTGTTTTGCAAACAGCGCGCGCGATCGATCAGCAAGGTGCGGCGGCCGTAAGAAAAGATATTTCGCTGATCAAGTTTTTCGTCGCCGGTGTTTTACAGAAGGTGCTCGACCGCGCGATCCAGGTTCATGGCGCGCTCGGACTGACTGACGCGACGCTCTTGTCGTACTGGTACCGGCACGAGCGCGCCGCACGCATTTACGATGGACCGGATGAGGTGCACAAGACGGTTGTTGCACGCGCTGAGTTGCGAAAGTATGGAAAACAAGATGTCTCAGATTGATCGCAGCAGTCCGGTGCGTTCTGGTGAAGAGCTGCCTCACGACGTTCTGCGCGACTATCTCAGCGCACATCTTCCGGAGCTCAACGGTCCACTCACCGTCGAACAGTTTCCAGCCGGGTTTTCCAATCTCACCTACCTGCTGCGCGCGGGCGATCGCGAGCTCGTGCTGCGGCGTCCGCCAATCGGCGCAAAGATCAAAAGCGCGCACGACATGAGTCGCGAGTATCGCATCCTTTCGCATCTCTATCCGGTCTACAACAAAGTTCCGCGACCGCTGTTGTTTTGCGATGACGAAGCGATACTCGGCGCACCGTTTTATGTGATGGAGCGTGTGCAAGGCGTCATTCTACGCGCGCAGCCGCCACGCGGGATCGAGCTCACGCCTGGGCTTATGCGAAATCTTTCGGAAACGTTTATCGAGAACCTGGCGGCGATACACGAGATTGATTACGAAGCGGCGGGACTGGGTGACTTAGGGTCGCCGCAAGGTTACGTGAAACGTCAGGTTGAGGGTTGGACCAGACGCTATTTCAATGCTCGCACCGATGATGTTCCTTCGATCGAGCGTTTGGCTGACTGGCTGCAACAGAACCTGCCGGCTGATTCGGCGAAAGCTGCACTGATTCACAACGATTACAAGTACGACAATATCGTGCTTGCACCTGAGGATTTGAGTCGTGTGTTCGCGGTGCTTGATTGGGAGATGGCGACGATTGGCGATCCGCTGATGGATTTTGGGACCAGTCTTGGGTACTGGGTTGAGGCGACGGATCCGGAGGAGTGGCAGCGATATGGGTTTGGGTTAACTTCGTTGCCGGGTAGTTTGACGCGGAATGAATTATTGGACCACTACGAGAAGCGAAGCGGGCGTCGCATTGATGAGCCGGTGTTTTATTTTGCCTATGGACTGCTGAAGATCGCGGTGATCGTGCAGCAGATCTATTTCCGTTATCAGAAGGGTTTGACTCGCGATCCGCGTTTCGCGCAGCTCGGGCAGTTAGTGAAGGCGTGCGGGAATCTGGCGCAGCGCGCAATTGAGCGAAAGCGAATCGATGCGTTGGAACATTAGTCACGATCAGATAGAACAAGTCAGGAAGAGGGGCTTGCCCCCGCTGTTTGAAATTCGATGAGCGGGGGCAAGCCCCTCTTCCTGACTTGTTCT
>DATENQ010000427.1:0-8417 GCA_035275005.1 Pyrinomonadaceae bacterium
AGCAGCGGCGTTAGATCGACGCGGCCGTGACGAACAACTTCCATCAACCTGCGCATCCGCTCTTTGCCGCCGGGACACAGCGTCGTCACGATGCGATGATCTCCGATGCCGGCGGCGAATGCCGCGTAAGGAATCTCGAGCTTGCCTGAATAAACGCCGAGACTCGACAACGTTCCGGCTGGTCGCAGACTGCGCAGTGCACTCTCGAAGGTTTGCTGAGTTCCGAGTGCTTCGATCGCGACGTCAGCGCCGCCACCGGTCAAACGTTTGACTTCGGCGACAACGTCGACGTCACGATGATCGAGCGTGATATCAGCGCCCATGCGCTTCGACATCGCGAGCCGATGCTCGTCGCCATCGATTCCGATGATCAACGATGCTCCCATTAGT
Organism: Pyrinomonadaceae bacterium; assembly: GCA_035275005.1. GTDB lineage: Bacteria > Acidobacteriota > Blastocatellia > Pyrinomonadales > Pyrinomonadaceae > PSRF01. Next base: position 391 of record DATENQ010000427.1, read on the forward strand.
CGTGCTCCGGCCGTGGCACATAAGCCAATCGGACCCTGGGCAAACACAACTACTGAGTCGCCGATTTTTATTCGTGCTGACTCGGCGCCGCTGAATCCGGTGGAAGCAATGTCGGCCAGCAGGACCACTTGTTCATCCGTAAGTTCATCGGGAATCTTCGCGAGGTTCGCCTGGGCGTAAGGCACTTTTAGATATTCAGCCTGAGCGCCGTTGATCGTGTTTCCAAATCGCCAGCCACCAAGCGCTTCGTAACCTTCGCCATGTCCGCACTGTGCTGAGTGACCTGACAAACACCCGCGGCATTGACCACACGGCGTGATCGCGCCGACGAGTACGCGATCTCCGATGTTGTATCCGGAAACTCCTTCGCCGAGCTCTTCGATCACACCAACCGGTTCGTGTCCGATCACTAAACCGGGAGCAACTGGATATTCGCCTCTGACGATGTGAAGGTCCGTTCCACAAATTGTTGTAAGCGTCACGCGGATAACGGCTTCGCCGACACCTGCGCGTGGTTTCTCAACCTCTTCAACTCGAATCTTGTTCTTGCTATGGAAAACATTTGCTTTCATTACGCCCGTCTTTGCTATGTAGTAACCCTTTTCAGTGCAAAGCGGCTGAGATGTCTTCGACGGATTCCAGCTCGCTATTGTGTTTCACACGCACTGATTTGATCGGTGACGTCAGGAACACTCTTTCGCCGACCCACATTTCCAAGCGACAGCCGACAGAAATTGTTCCGACCTTGATTTCGGATCCCAACGATGCGGAGCCTTTCAACAAGGCTTCATTCGGTTCGACGAGATATTCACCGCCGTGAACCAGTGCGTGCCCGGTCTTTGGATCGAGCAACAGGATCTGATAGACGCTATTGTGTGTTTGGACGATGATCGTATCGAAGGGGTTTAAGCTTTCCAGCGTGACGTCGCCGCTCAGGTCCGAGACTGGTTCGCGGCCCCAGCATTTGAGGCAGAGTTCCAGCGCCGGATCGACATCGAGCCTCTTGTCTTCAATCGCTTCACCGCAGTTCGAACAGTTGCCGTAAGAGCCCGCCATCAATCGATCGAGAGCGTCGTCGACTTTACGCAATCGCGCCTGAAGCAACTTGTTGCGCTCGTTTACACCGTCTCTGGACACAGCCTCACAGATGTCTTCGCGTTCGCTGTGCAAGCGGTTCCAGGTAAACCCGCCTTTGCCTCCGATCGGGATTTCAATCAAATGAATCGTGCGGTTTTCGCTCATGATGTGCCTCCAATAATTCCGAATTACGCGTGCGAGAGTTGCCAGTACTCTTTCTGCGCGCGTTTTGCCCAGCTCCAGAAACGACCTTGCTTGATCGTCGCCGGTCCCTCTTTCCAAATGTCCTTGTGCAAGTAAATGCTGTCGCTTCCGGCCTCATCGATTACCAGCTTAAGTTCGTGGGAATAATTTGAAACAGGTTCATGCCCATCGATTTCGGCGGCGAGGTTCATCGCCGCAACTTCGCCTTGACGCGTGGCCATGTAGCCCATCTTTGGACCGTTGAAATTCACACAATCGCCGACGGCGTAAATTCGGTCGTGATCGGTTCGCATGGCCCAATCAACGTTTATGTAGCCTTCGTCGTTAGTTAATCCCACGTAGGAGGCGGCTGAAGGGCCTCGAAACGGAGGCAGTAACATCAGCAAGTCGTGATTGATGGTTTGTCCGCGTTTTGTTGAGACTGAGTTTTGTCTCACAGTCTCGATCGGGAAGTTTGGGAGAAATTCTATCTGGTGAGCGTCGAAAGCTTTTTCAAGAGCGACGGCAGCATCGCAATCTTCTAATTCAGAGCCGAACTCGCCCGGGCTAACGACGGTGATTCTCACGCGTTCGCGTTCGCCTCTTTCCTTCAGCAGGCGCGCAAGTGCGAATGCGGTTTCGTAAGCAGGGATGGGAAGGCGTGTGCCGGCGCACTGGCCGATCACAGCGCGGCCCTCGTGAAAGTTGGAAATCGCCTTGCCGAACTTCAGGGCTTTATCGAGATTGAGCAGGTGATGCGCGTGTTCGTAGAAGCCGGTGATACGCTCTGTTGCCAGGCGGCGGCCGAGTGCGAAGATGAGGTAGTCGTAGGAAATATTTCCCTCGATCTCACCGTGTGCGATGGTTACTTTTCGTTCAAATGGATCGATGCGTGCGACTTCTGCTTCGATGAAGTTCACGCGCCTGTCCAGCATTGCGTGGCGCAGGTCGAAGGAGACGTCTTTTGCTTCACACTTGCCGAAGGCGACCTTCACGAGCGCCGGGTAAAAGACAAAATGCCGGCTGCGCGACACCAGCGTGATCTGATGTTCGTCGCCCAGTTGTTCGGCAAGACGTTCCGCGGCCACAACGCCGCCGAACCCGCCACCAAGAATTAAGACCTTTGCCATTGCAAGCAGCCCTCTCTCGAAATGGCAGTGTGCACGACCCGTACCACGTTGTTTTTATTGGGTTTTCGGGAGAGAAGGGGATTAGGACTGCGAGGTATTTCCCAGCGGAGTTGAAAATTCCCACAAAGAAATGGCCGCCGATAAACGGGATAACGCAGATCTGCGTTTCATCTGCGTTATCTGCGGCCAAAAGTGGCTTACTCTTTTAAGACCTGCGCTAAGGTCTTCAGGAGTTTCTCGGCCGTGTAGGGTTTGTTGAGAAACACGGAGACGCCTTCCAGCGCACCTTCGCCGGCGTGTAACCCTGCTCCCAGACCACTCGCCGCAATGATGCGCACCTTCGGATTCATTCGCTGCAACGCGCGGATCGTCGCGGGCCCGTCCATGAACGGCATCACCATATCTGTCAGCACCACCGCGATTTCATTCTTCTTGTCAGCGTAAAGCGCGAGCGCTTCAGTGCCGTCGCTCGCCGTCAATACGTTATATCCGAACGTCTCGAGCGTGCCGCGCGTGATTTCACGAATCGATTCCTCATCATCCACTACCAGAATCAACTCCCCGTTTCCGATCGGAAGATCCGTTTGCAACGCCGCGGCATCAAGCGCACCAGGCGTGTCCAGTGCGGGAAGATACAACGTAAACTGACTGCCTTTATGCAACTCGCTATAGACGTTGATAAACCCGCCATGACTCTTCACGATCGTCAACGCGGTTGAAAGACCAAGCCCCGTGCCTTTCGTCATCTCTTTCGTAGTGAAAAACGGTTCGAAGATCCGGCTTTGAATCTCCGCCGACATCCCCGGCCCGGTATCCGATACACTGATCATCACAAAGCGTCCCGGCTTGGCTTCAAGATGCATGCGCGCATAATTTTCGTCGACAAAAATATTCTCGGCTTTAATCGAAATCGAACCACCTTCGGGCATAGCGTCGCGCGCATTCACGCAAAGATTCATCAGCACCTGGTGTACCTGAGTGGCGTCGGCTGAGACGATCCAAAGATCCTTCGGAATCTGAAAGTTGATCTCGATCGACTTCGGCAACGTTTCGCGCAGAATCTTAACCATCTCTTTGATCAAATGCTTCGGCTGCAAAGCGACTCGTTCACCTTCGACACCTCGCGCAAACGACAACACCTGCCGCACCATGTTTCCGCCACGCTCTGCATTCGTGCGTAAAACGTCCAACCACTTCCGGCTTGCTTCGTCAGTCGTTTTCAACTGCAACATGTCAATCGCCATCAAAATAGGCGAAAGAACGTTGTTCAGGTCATGCGCGATTCCGCCGGCAAGAGTGCCGATGGACTCCATTCGCTGAGCGCGCAAAAACTGCGACTCCATTCGTTTTTTCTCGGTGACGTCAGTATTGATTACGAGAATCGAGTTCGGTTGACCTTCTTCATCTCGTACCAACGTCCAGCGACCCTCGACGATGATCTCCGCACCATCGCGACGCGTTTGATGAATCTCACCCTGCCACTCTCCGTTTCGGATCACAGCCCGCCTTGCCTCCTCAAACTGCGCGGAAGGCTCCTTGAAAAGTAATTCCCTGACGTTCTTACCAACCGCCTCCTCAGTGGTCCAGCCGTAAATCTTCTCGGCTCCTTTGTTCCAGAACAGAATGTTCTGATCGAGATCGCGCACGAGAATCGCATCCTGCGCCTGGTCCAGTAGCGCGGCTTGTTCTCTTATCTGCTCCTCGGCGCGCTTGCGCTCGGTAATGTCACTCCGGATCGCAACGTACTGGTAGGGTTTACCTTCTTCGTTAAGGAAGGGAACGATCGTGGTGTCGACCCAATAATAAGTTCCGTCTTTGGCGCGATTCTTTATCTCCCCGCGCCACACGTTGCCGCTTGCGATCGTCGTCCAGAGATTTCGGATGAACTCTTTCGGATGGTACGCGGAGTTGATGATGCGGTGATCCTGGCCGAGCAGTTCTTCGCGTGAGTATTTCGATATCTCGCAGAACTTGTCGTTGACGTAGTTGATGATCCCGCGTTGGTCGGTGATCGCAACGATCGCGGACTCGTCGAGCGCAAACTTGATATCTGCGAGTTCCTTCTGCGAGCGTTGTAGTTGGGTATCGACTGATGTTGGATCGGTGACCGTCATGGAATTACGAGTCGGCATCAGCAGTGGCCACTTGAGCGTCTTCGAGCTTCTTGAGCCGGTATCTTAGCTGATCACGCGAAATGCCGAGTAGTTCGGCGGCGCGCGTTTGATTGCCACCACTGCGCTGGATGGCCTGCCGGACAAACGAGAGTTCCGCTTCATCAAGCGAGATGCCTTCGTTCGGCAGAACGAACTCAGTAGCTGCGTCAGAACGCGTGGTGTGGTCGAGGCGTGGTGCTTCCAACAATCCACCCGGCAAGTACTCGGTAGTGATCTGATCGCTGTCTTCGAGGATCAAAGCACGCTCGATTACGTTGCGCAGCTCGCGAACATTTCCGGGCCATTTGTATTTTCTGAACACTTCAGTGGCTTCCGGCGATAAGCCGGTAATCCTTTTACCTCGCTTGAGCCGGGCGCCGATCGTGTCGATGTAGTGTTGAGATAACAGCAGGACGTCGTCACCGCGTTCGCGAAGCGGCGGGATGTCGATCTGAATAATCGAGAGACGATAGTAGAGGTCGAGTCGAAAGCGTCCGGCTTCGCTTTCTGTTTTCAGGTCGCGATTTGATGCGGCCAGCACTCGCACGTCCAGCGGAATATCTTTCAAGCCGCCGACCCGACGAAAAGCTCCTTCTTCCAGGACGCGCAAGAGTTTTGCTTGCAGCGAGAGCTCGAGTTCGCCAATTTCATCCAGCAGCAGCGTCCCGCCCTCAGCCTGCTCGAACAATCCTTCCTTTCGTGCTTTCGCGTCGGTGAACGCACCCTTTTCGTAACCAAAAAGCTCAGACTCGATCAGTGTCGCGGGAAGCGCTGCGCAATTCACCGCGACAAACGGCCGCTCCGATCGCTGCGATCCATAGTGAATCGCTTTCGCCACGAGATCCTTGCCGGTTCCCGATTCACCCTGGAGCAGCACCGACGAGACTTCGCTTTCCGCGACCTTCGCTGCCAGACCGAGCATTTTCTTCATCGCGGGAGACTCACCCACGATCTGCCGGAAATTGAACTCTCGCGCTCGTTCTTTTCTTACTTCTTCGACTTCGCGTCGCAGGTGTCTGGCTTCAATTGCATTACGTATGGTGACGCGGAGCTCTTCGAGGTTGATCGGTTTTCCGATGAAATCGTAAGCGCCGCCACGCAGGGCCGAGATCGTGTTATCGATCTGAACGTTGCCCGTAATCATGATCACGATCGCTTCGGGATGCTCACGCTTGACCTCACGCAATACGTCGAGACCGGAACCGTCAGGCAGATCGATATCGAGCAATGCAACGGCGGGCAAATCCGTTTTGAAATGCCTTACAGCTTCAGCAACCGAATCCGCCTCAATCGGGGCAAATCCCCAACTCTGCAAAGCCTCTCGCAACGTCCAGCGAATAGCCTCGTCGTCGTCGACGACGAGTATTTGTTCGTTTGTAATCTTGGGCGGCATGTTAAAGAGGTCGCAATGATTATATGCGCGCGCCCAGAATCAGTAAAAGGCTATCGTGTATCGACGGACCAAAGGTTTTGCATCATTGCCAGGTTTGCAACAGAGCGGCGATTGCAGGCCATCGAAAATCGTCACATTGAGCTGGCGCCGGAGGGAGAGCGAAGAAGTCAGACAGACTTTCGAACGCAAGGGATTCGAAGGCGAGGAACTTAGTCGACACCGCAGCCTGGTCGCCGGATGTGGATATCAAGAGCCGAAGGTTTGCTTCTCGATGAGCCTCAGCGGCGATGACGAATCACGCGAATACGAACAGTCGAACCGTCGCGCAGGACAACGTCGCCGGTGTTTTCTTTCTGCATCAACCTTCGGAAACTCCAGTTAGACGTTCGATCGTGATCTTAAACACGATCACTTCCGCCGCCGCACCATCAACTGCAATTGCAGACTCCACCGGTGTCAACAGGGGAAACTTTTTGAGCAGCTTGGTTAGCACATCGTGACGCTCATTTGGTTTCGTGATCTCTTCAAAGTTGCCAAAAGCGATGGCGCTGCGCCACTGCAGATCGCTCTCGATCTCGTCCACCTGAATGCAAGCTCTAGGGTTTTTACGCAAACCGGAAATTTTTAGCCCGGGCAGCGAGTGGCTGTAAAGACAATCATCCTCCAGATGGCAGTTGATAGGAACCACGTAGGGTTCACCGCCTACGATGCAGCCGAGTCGGACCACCCTCGCAAACTGAAACAGCCTGCGCGCTTCGTCATCGCTAAGCATCTTCATCATTGGCGTCACCTCCTTCAATCCGCACACTTAAACAAACTGCTCATGGCAAGAAGCGTTCTAAATATCTTTTGTGCCTTTTGTGCCTTTTTGTGGCCTTGGTTGTGGACTTTCGCGCATCGGCTGCGCAATGTTACTCACAATCGCAGGTCGAAACTCCTTAATGTTTAACTGATCTAAGTGGCATGTTCTTTGCGCTGTCAAAAAATGACGGAACGAGGCGTTAACAGGACCAGAAGAAATGGAGGTTGATCGCCATGACAACAGATGAGCGCGATGTTCTCGAACTCCTGAAAGAAGAATTGGACTTCGTCGAACAAGGAGGCTATGGACGCTCGGTTCGTACGCCCTGGCAAAGTAAATCTCTCTTTCAGGATTCCCTGTCCTGCATTAACTATGGTTATCCGTATCGCGCTCACCCGTGCAACGAATGCCACCTGCTCGATTTTGTCAGCCCGGAACACCGGACTGACGCCGTGCCCTGCCACTTCATACCTTTAAACACTGATGGGGAGACCATCGAGGATTTGGAGTCGCAGGACAACCAGGCAAAGCTCGAGCGAGAAGTGAAGCAGTGGCTCCGTGCCAGGATTAAGCAGATCGAGGAGGAGCGAACCAAACACGCAACGGCTTGAATTCGACGAAGGAGTTAAAACATGTCCACCGCAGTAGGCTCATTAATAGCCATCATCCTAATGGCTGCGGCTCTCTGGTTCGGCATCCGTTGGCTCGTTCGGTCCTCCTCAAGGTATCGAAGTCAGCCACAATAAGGCGCAAAAAGCACAAGTGAGACGTTGATTTCATTTGTGCTTTTTTTGTGGCCGCAATATCACTGCGAAGGAATCCCAGCTAATGACACAAAGGGTAACAATCGACGGTAACGAAGCCGCGGCTCACGTCGCATACAAGACAAATGAAGTGATCGCGATTTACCCGATCACGCCGTCATCAGCCATGGGCGAACTGTCGGATGCCTGGGCAGCGGCTGATGAGAAGAACATCTGGGGCATGAAGCCAATCGTGCGCGAGATGCAATCGGAAGGCGGCGCCGCGGGCGTGGTCCATGGAAGTTTGCAGTCGGGATCGTTGACGACAACCTTCACGGCCAGTCAGGGCCTGCTGCTGATGATTCCAAACATGTTCAAGATCGCCGGCGAACTAACCAGCACCGTCTTTCACATCGCCGCTCGAACTATAGCCACTCACGGGCTCTCGATCTTCGGCGATCACAGCGACGTTATGGCGGCAAGATCTACAGGCTGGGCCATGTTGTTTGCCAACTCAGTTCAGGAAGTGATGGACTTTGCGTTAAT
>DATENQ010000428.1:0-8388 GCA_035275005.1 Pyrinomonadaceae bacterium
TCTCGCTCGACACCGGCCGCGTCTTTCTCGACGAGATGAACAACATCACCGAAGCGGACTTCAAACGTTTCTCTTCGATCAAGATCGCGGCATGTGGTACGTCGTGGCATGCAGGGCTCGCCGGCAAGTACATGATCGAGCAGCTCGCGCGTATTCCGGTCGACGTCGATTACGCTTCCGAGTTTCGTTATCGCAGTCCGGTGATGGACGAAGACACTTTGTTGCTGGTCATCTCTCAATCCGGAGAGACAGCGGACACGATTGCCGCGTTGCGCGAAGCAAAAGAGCTCGGTTCGAAGGTGCTCGCGATCTGCAACGTGCAGGGTTCGATGATCGTGCGTGAAGCTGATGGCACGATTCTCACGCATGCGGGTCCGGAGATCGGCGTCGCTTCAACCAAGGCGTTCACCGGTCAGATGATCGCGCTCTACCTGCTCGGTTTATATCTCGGGCAACTGCGCGGTGCGCTGTCGGAAGACGAGGCCCGCTTCCATGCACAGGAGCTTGCGGAGCTACCGGTCAAACTCGAGCACCTGCTCAACGATTCGGATGGCATTGAAGAGCTCTCGAAGGAGTTTTTCCGTTCGACCGATTTTCTATACCTCGGACGCGGGATCAACTTTCCGGTCGCGCTCGAAGGCGCTTTGAAGTTGAAAGAGATCTCTTACATTCACGCCGAGGGTTATCCGGCGGGCGAGATGAAGCATGGTCCAAACGCGCTGATCGACGAGCGTCTGCCGGTGCTCTTCATCAACACTCGTGAAGACGGCAACCGCGCGTCAGAGTTGCGCTATGAAAAGACGCATTCGAATATCGTTGAAGTTAAGGCGCGTGAGGGTATCGTGATTTCGGTGCTGACTGAAGGTGATTCAATCTCGTCAGTTGTTTCGGATCACGTGATTGAAATTCCGGCGGCGAGCGATCTGCTGTCGCCGATCCTCTCGATCATTCCGTTGCAACTGCTCGCGTATCACATCGCGGTGCGGCGTGGGTGTGATGTGGACCAGCCACGCAATCTCGCAAAATCGGTGACTGTAGAATAGGTTTTAGCCACGGATTAACACGGATGAAACACGGATAAATCTGTGTTCATCCGTGTAAATCCGTGGCTCAAATCATCTGTCGAGCCCCTCAGGGGCAAGCGGCAGCGGCACGACATCCCCCAAGCGTGCCTGGCTACTAGCGCCGCTTGCCCCCCGCTTTCTCTAACGCGGAATCGGGTGACAAAAAGGACCGTCCGCCTTCGTGGTCCAGCAGTTTCTTTTTGCGCTCCAAACCCCAGCGATAACCGCCCAGGCTCTTGTCTTCGCGGACCACCCGATGACATGGAATTATTAGCGCCACGGGGTTTGTCGCACACGCACGCCCGACAGCACGCACCGCGCCCGGTTTACCCAACGCTTTGGCAACATCACCGTAAGAAACCGTTTGACCGTAAGGAATCGCACGAAGTTTTTCCCAAACCTGGCGCTGAAAAGCAGTCGCTCTGATGTCGAGCGGCAAATCCAGGTGCGATTCGTTGTTGTCGAGATGATTCAGGATCTTTTGCACCGGCTCGCGCAATGCTGCGTCGGCGCGTGTGATCTCTGCCTGTGGAAATTCTTCACGCAGATCTTTTTCGAGCTCGGCGTCGTTGTCAGCCAATCTCACGGCGCACACGCCACGCCCGGTTACCGCGACGAGTAAACGGCCCATGCGTGAAGCAGCAATCGTGTAGTTGATGTTTACGCCGCGACCGCCCCGACTGTACGTCGCCGGTGTCATGCCCAGTTCGTCCGATGCGTGTTCGTACAGGCGGCTGCTGGAATTGAATCCCGATTCGTAAAGCGAGTTGGTGACAGATTCGCCTTTGCGCACGAGCGCTTTGAAGTTTCCGAACCTTTGCGCGGCGAGATATTGCTTTGGACTGATGCCCATCACGCGCTTGAACGTGCGCTGCAAGTGAAACACGCTCACGCCTGTTTCGGAGGCAAGCTCTGCGAGTTTGAGGGGTTCACCGTCAGGCTCGTTCAGCAAACGACAAACGCGCTGCACGAGATCGATCTGCGGATCCAGGACGCGCGCTCGTCGCGGTTGGCAACGCAGGCACGCGCGAAAGCCTGCCTGTTCCGCGGCCTCCGGCAGATCGAAAAATTTTACGCGCTCGCGATGTGCGCGACGCGAAGGACACGATGGGCGGCAGTAAACTCCGGTTGAAGTTACTGCGAAGACGAATTGCCCGTCGAAGCGTGCGTCTTTCGCGACTACCGCTTGCCAAAGCTGCTCGTTGTTTTGTGCAGTTTGAATCATAGACTGCATCGTAAAGCAGATAAGAGAATCGATCTATCTGGTTCTTGCTGTCAAAGTGAGATAGGCATTTTTCTCGCAAAGGCGCAAAGGAAGCAAAGGAAGCAAAGACAGGAAGGCTTCTCTTTGCTTCCTTTGCGCCTTTGCGAGAAAAAATCGCGACGTATTTTGTCTCCTTAGAGCAATGTGCTTAAATGCATTCCACACAAGTGGATTCGGAATTTCTGTCACAACTGAATGACCAACAGCGCGAAGCTGTGCTTGCTACAGAGGGTCCGCTCCTCATACTCGCGGGCGCCGGCTCAGGCAAGACGCGCGTCATCGCGCACCGCATCGCTTATCTCATCGCCGAGAAAAAAGTTCCGAGCTGGAACATCCTCGCGGTAACGTTTACGAACAAAGCCGCCGATGAGATGCGACAACGCGTGCAGCGACTGCTGCGCACACAGGAGCGTAACGACCTGCCTCTCGTCTCGACGTTTCACAGTCTCTGCGTCCGCATCCTGCGCCAGGATCTCGAAAAACTCAACGACCGGTACACACGTCGCTTCACCATCTACGATCAGGACGACTCGCTTCGTTTGATCAGGCAGTCGATCAAGGAGCTCGGCTTCGACGAGAAGTACATCGCGCCGCGTGCGACACAATCGGCCATCAGCTCGGCCAAAAATCGCGGCGAGGATCCGACTGCATTCGCGGCCCGCGCAGAATACCAGGACGAGCGTCGTGCAGTGATGGCCAAGGTTTACCAGATGTACGAAGATCGACTGCACGCGAACAACGCGCTCGATTTCGACGATCTGCTGATCAAAACTGTGCGACTACTGCGCGATGTCGACGAAGTCCGGGAAAAGTACAACAACAAGTTTCGCTACATCCTCGTCGACGAGTATCAGGACACAAACTCGCTCCAGTTTGCCCTGATTCGCTTTATAACTCAGAAAACTCAGAATATCTGCGTGGTTGGCGACGAAGACCAGTCGATCTACAAGTGGCGCGGCGCGGACATCAGCAACATCCTCAATTTCGAGAAGCAGTTTCCCAACACGAAAACCATTCGCCTCGAACAAAACTATCGCTCCACGCAAACAATTCTCGACTTAGCGGGCGCGGTAGTGAAGAACAATCTCGAGCGCAAAGGGAAAACTCTTTGGACATCGAACCCGCGCGGCGGTCGTGTTGGGTATTACCAGGCGTTCGATGCGGAAGCCGAAGCGCGTTGGGTAGCGCAGAAGATTCTCGAGCATCGTCGTGAGGAATTCGACATTTGCGCCGCGGTGCTCTATCGCACCAACTCCCAGTCGCGCGTGTTTGAAGAAGCGATGCGACGGGCAGGGCTACAGTACAACATCATCGGCGGCTTTTCGTTTTACGAGCGCATGGAAGTGCGCGACATCATCGCGTATCTGAAGCTGGCGCTGAATCCCAATGATTCGATCGCACTGCAACGCGTGATCAATAGTCCGCCACGCGGTATTGGCAAAACGACGATCGACGAGATTGAGCGTCGCGCGCGCGATTACGAACTCTCATGGTGGGAAACGATCGCGGCCATCATCGAACAGCCGGAAAATCTCGGCTCACGTGCGATTAGCGCGCTGAAAGGTTTCCGGCGCGTAGTTACACATCTCGCCGAGCTTTCCGATCCGGATCGAAACTCGAACTCCGATTCGCCTGTTTCCGACATCGTTCGCGATGCGATCAAGGAAACCGGTTATGAACAGGCGTTGCGATCCGAGCGCACCGACGAAGCAGAAGGCCGGCTGGAAAACTTGCAGGAGTTGGTTAACGCGGCCGTCGATTACGACGAACAAGGTGTCGAAGGACTGCGTGAGTTTATCGACCACTCCGCACTCGTCTCCGATCAGGACGACTACAAACGCGACGCGCCAGTCACCCTCATGACGGTGCACTCGGCGAAAGGTTTGGAGTTTCCCCTCGTCTTTATCGTCGGGCTTGAAGATGGTTTGCTTCCGCACTCACGCGCCAGGACCGATCCAGCGGAGCTTGAAGAGGAACGCCGGCTCGCGTACGTCGCGATGACACGCGCCGAACGTTACCTGTACGTGACGCACGCGATGAAACGTCGCGTATATGGTGAAGAGCTCGCTTCAGAACCCTCGCCGTTTTTGAATGAAATGCCGAGCGAACTGCTGGAGGATCTGAGTCTCGGTAAGTCGTGGCTGCATTTTAAGAGCGGCTCGTCAGACATTGACTACGAGCACGGCGAATATAAGAAAGAGCGGAAGAAGTATACGGGTAAGACTTACGACAACGCCGATTCGATCGCGGAGTTTTTCAAACAACGCAATCGCCAGCTAGGCCGCACAACGGAACCAAAGCCAGTGCAGACTTCGTCGTCGCAAGTCGAATTCGCACCAGGCTCATACGTGAAGCATTCCAAATATGGTCGAGGACTGGTATTGCGGCGCGAAGGTGCAGGCGAGTCGACTAAATTGACTGTGAGTTTTCCCGGTTACGGACAGAAGAAATTAGTCGAGAAGTACGCGGGACTAGAGAAAGCATAAGCCGCAGATGAACGCTAATAAACGCAGATCTGCGTTCACTTGCGTTCATCTGCGGCTAAAATTAGCTGGTAGCAGTTAACTCCGCGGCGATTTCGTTCGCGTTAAAAACCTTCTTCAAGACTTCCAACATCCCTCTCGAATCCACCGAGATTGCGCGATTCACCGATCCGTCGTACATGAAGTCGCCGACCAGCGATTGAATGTTTCCATCGAAGATCAGACCAACCAATTCACCGTTCTGATTGATCGACGGTGAACCCGAATTCCCTCCGATGATGTCGTTAGTCGAAACGAAGTTGAACGGCGTATTCAGATTGATGTCCTTCTTCTTCTCCAGCCAACGTGGTGGCAGGTTGTACGGAAACTGTTGCTTGAATGAATCGGCGCGAGCGTAAAGACCACCAAGCGTTGTGAACGGTGGAACTTTCTTACCATTCTCCATGTAACCTTCGACCGCGCCGTACGAAAGACGCAGCGTGAAAGTCGCATCGGGATAGAGTTTGGTTCCTTCAGTCTCGAAGCGCGCGCGGGCGATCTTCGAGTAGTTCGCACGCTCAACACCCGTCACTTCACTCTCGTAACGCTTCCGTGCTTCGCGAGCCTTCTGATCGATCAAACGCGTCACCACGATTATCGGATCGGTCGAAGCGTCGATCGCAGCCTTACCACCCTTAGCCAGTTCTTTACGAAACTCCACATCCTCCAGCTTCGTGCCTGCGATCAACTCATTGGCGCGTGCTTCGGGAGACTTGCCATCGAGCACCTGCTTAACAAGCGCGTTATCAGCGCCGAGAAGCTCGACCATGAAAGCGAGCGAATCGGCGAGCTTCAACTTCTCGAAGTCTTCATGGATCGGAGCCGGCGAATAGAGCGCTAGCTCGAGTGAAGCACGACGAGCGTCAGTGTACTCCGGCAGCCGTTCGGCATTGGGTTTCTCGTTCTCAGCCGCGAGCCGCACGAGTGGCCGCGCGAAATCGAAGAAGGTGCTGTTGAAGCCTCCCAATTGCTCGAAGATCCGGCGGTCGCGAATGTAGCTCGGATATGCCTTGTGGGCCTTGGCAATTGCGTCCCACGCGTCGCCATAAAGTTTCTGCCGTTCCGGATTTGCAGCGATTGATTTGCGCAGCGCCTGTTCTTCTTTCATTTTCCGGGCCATCAACGAGGCATCTTTGAGTCCGCCAAGTTGCCCGCGATAGACCTTCAAAGCGTTCTGAATGCTATTTAGTTCGTTCTGCGCCTGGCGCGTCTGTTCTTCACCCATCGCCATGTATTTCTTGAGCATTGCTTCGCGCCGCTCCAACAAGCGGATGATGATCGGGATGCTTGTGTCGCGCAGTTGCTCCAGGTGTGCCACTGTATCGAGACGCGAGGTCGAACCCGGATTGCCCGTCACGAAAACGAGGCTGCCCTCTTTCGCGCCGGCGGTGGACCACTTGAAGTAGTTCTCGGGATGGACCGGTTGGTCGTTTTCGTAAACACGGACCAGCGCCATGTCGATGTTGAAGCGCGGGAAGTTGAAGTTGTCCGGATCGCCACCGAAGAATGCGGCCTGGAATTCAGGCACGAAGACGAGGCGAACGTCCGTATATTTCTTGTAGCGATAAAGATTGTATTGGCCGCCCTGGTAAAGCGTGACGACGTCTGAGCGCAAGCCGGTCGCTTTCAACGACTCCGTTTCAATCTTAGAGATCTCAGCGCCTCTCGCGGCGAATGCTTCGGCGTCAGTAGCGCTGGCCTTCACTGCGCCATTCACGCGCGCGGTGACGTCTTCAATGCTTTGCAATACGTTCAGCTCGAGACTCGGCGCTTTGATCTCTTCGGCTCGGGTCTTCGCGACAAAGCCTTCTTTCGCGAGGTCCTTCTCAGGCGTGCTTACTTCGTTCACGATGTCTTCGACGATGTGATAGTTCGTCAGCACGAGTCCGTTTGGAGATACGAATGAGCCCGAACCGCCGTTATTGAAACGCACGGACGCGAGCCGAACCTTGTTCAGCCATTCATCGGTAACTTCAAAGCCGTATTTCTTCTTGATTTCGGCGCGCGGGACGTTGTTGAAGGTCCACATGCCTTCGTCGGCCAGCGCCGTGATATGCAGTGTTTGTAAGCTGAATAGCGCCAGCAGCAGCGCAGCAAAGAATTTTCTCAATTTCATCTCTACCTCGAACAAAGATTTAGGCACGGATACCACAGATTACAACGATCTCAGGAGATCTGTGAAACGGTTGTGATGCGCGGATTACTCCTCGCGCTCGCCGCGATCCCTGAGTCGTACGTATTCGTCGAGGGAGACGTCGAAGCCTTTGTCCTTCATCCGTCGAATGTAGCTCGCGCTGACGCCGTGATCTCTTAGGCGGACTAACTGGTCGATGGCGACGTTGCTGTAGCCGAGTTCTTTGATCTCTTTAATGAAGGACGAGCTCACGCCGTGATCTTTCATGCGGACCAGCTCTTCCAGCGGCAGCCGTTCGTAGCCGAGAGTTTTAAGGTCAGCTATGTATGATGTGGAAACGCCGTGATCCCTGAGTTTGATCCAGTCGTTGAGTGTCGAGCGGGTGTAGCCGGCGGCGATAAATTCGTTGATGAATCGGGCGGTGACGCCGTGATCTCGGGTGCGGATCAGTTCTTCGGGAGTAAGCTCGGCATAGCCGAGGCCGGAAAGCTCGCGAATGAAGTTCAGACTCACGCCGTGGTCCTTCATGTTGACTACGAGATCCGTGGTTTTGACGTTGTAGCCGAGCGATTTCAGACCTTGCAGGTATTCCAGTCTGACGCCGTGATTGGCCATTCGCATCAGTTGCTCGAGCGTGGAGGTGTCGTAGCCCTGGGCTTTCAGCTCGTTGAGAAATGCGAAGCCGGTGTCGCTCATTGCGAGTGTCAGGAGTTGTTCGTCGTTCGGGCGGCCAAAGCCTTGCCGGGCGAGTTCGGCAAAGAATGAGCTGCTTGGGCTGAAGGTAAAGTGACCTGAGCCGTTGCCTTCTTTAAACCAGCCTTCGAAGTTGAATGTGCCTGCGTCGCGCTTCAGTTGAAAGCGCACGTTGTTGCCGGCCGCTGAAAGCACTTGTTCGCGCGTCAGTCCGGTGAGTTGATCGAGAGTTATGCCGAAGCCGGTGTTGCTGTAGCTGAATCCGGTCTCGCCCTGGCGCCGGTAACGCATCGTGAGCTGGAGATTGGTTTCGCTCGGCCGGAATTCGATCATCCATTGGTTGATGGTTGATTCCTGCGGGTTCGAGTAACCCACCTCAGCGGCCGGGTAACACGCCCAAAGAAGGAACAAAGATCCAAACAGAGTGGCGACAGACAGGATTCTTTTCACGGTGGCCTCCAGTGAGAAATTCTCCCTGGAGTTCGGGTTTCGCGCTCCAGGGAGTAGTAAAAGTTTGCTGGTTTTACTGAAAGAAAAAGCAGATCACTAGCTTGCTCTGTGAGGTAAACACCGCACTGCCAGGATTTGTGACATGGGAACGTTTAACCGTTGGAAACATTTGCCTCGCTGTAACAAGCACACCTCAATCAGAACAAGTCCCTGAAAATAAAACAAGTCCCTGAAATAGAACAAGTCCCTGAAAATAGAATT
>DATENQ010000429.1:0-10469 GCA_035275005.1 Pyrinomonadaceae bacterium
TCAGCCAACGGCTTGAATAATCTCGCCGCCGCCGCACACGAATTCGAAAACGTCCTGCACTCACTCCGCACGAACCCGCTAACAGCAGGCGCGAGACTTTTTATCGTGCAGACGAGTTTTGATGTCGCGGATTTCGATCGACAATTTCAGAGTCTTAAAGAAACCTTGGGTAGAACTGGAGAAGTGATTTCAACGTCGCCGAGAATCGACAAGGAGCGGGTGGGCAAAGTCAACTTCAGAATTCTCTACGCGCGCAAAGCCGCAGACGGCGAGACGATCGAAGAATTCTCAGATGCTTCTGTTATCGCGATTGAAGAGATCCCTCCGCAACACACTGCTCTCCCAGGAAACACACTCGAGAATGCTTTCGCGAAGTTCGAAGCGGAGCTCGTCAATCTGCCAGCCACACCGTTTGGCGGCGTGTTTCAGCAGGCACTGCAGGCAGGACGAGCCGCGGCGCTCGCAATCGGCAAGGAAGTGGATTTCGAAACGCGCGGCTCAGATCAGGAGATTGACGAGGCATTGTGCGAGCCTCTAATTCACCTGGTCCGCAACGCTGTCGATCACGGCATTGAAACGCACGGTAAAGTGATTGTCGAAATCACCAGGCATGACGATCGGATCACGATCACTGTCACCGATGACGGACGCGGAATCGATCCCTCATTGATCGACCAGATCTTTCAGCCCGGCTTTTCGACTGCCGCCGAAGTCTCCAGCATCTCCGGACGCGGCGTCGGCCTCGATGTCGTCAAAACCACTGTGGAAGAACTCGGAGGCTCCATCACCGTCGACAGTGAACCCGGCAAAGGCTCCTCCTTCACAATTCTGCTCTGGGCAAATCCGCATTAACAAAATCCGTTTAATCCGTGGCCTCCATCTTCGGATGCATGTCGTGCCACTTCGTCGCGCGCTCAAACGCGAGGGCCACTCGCAACGGCGACACCTCATCGTACACACCGCCGGTAAACATGATCGCCACCGGCAGATCGTTGACGAACCCACACGGCAACACGACTGCCGGATGCCCGGTCAGATTTGTGACTAACAGGCTCGCGCTCCCTGGCGCCGGACTAACAAAGACGTCCCACTGCGACATCAACGTTTCCATTTCACGCATCAACAACGTGCGCACACGCTGCGCCCGCAAATACTCAACCGCCGGAATGAACCTTGACGTGCGAAACGTGTTCGGCCAATCACCCGGCGACTGTCCCGACAATTGATTGACACGTCCATCACGCGTGATGTCGTCAAACGCCGCTGCCGCTTCCGCCGTCAGTATAAATCTCAACGAGGCCGCCGGAAGCTTGGGCAGCTCGATCGGCGTCAATTTCGCGCCCGCCTTCTCCAGCACTTCCAGCGCGGTTTTGTAAATAGCGCGGCGTTGTTCTGCTTGTGTCCGCTGCTGTTCATTCGTAGGCGGCGTGGTTGGACCATCAAACTCGGTTTTTAGATAACCGATGCGCAGCGTGCTGATATTCGTATCCCCGTTCCAGTTGAAAGGCGCATCGCCGACGGTGATGTCTTTGCCGTCAGGACCGTAAATCGCGTTGAGCGCCGCGGCACAATCCTCGACGCCCCGACACATCGGACCAATCTTGTCCATGGTCCAACTCAATCCCATCGCGCCATAACGACTCACGCGCCCGTACGTAGGACGCAATCCGGTTACGCCACATCGTGAAGATGGCGAAACTATCGAGCCCAGCGTTTCCGTGCCGATCGAGAACCCCACCAGCCCGGCAGCCGTCGCCGCCGCCGGACCTGCCGACGAGCCGCTCGATCCCTGTTGCGCTTCTTCGGGCTGCCACGGATTGCGCGTAACACCGCCAAACCAGCGCGCTCCCTGCGCAAGCGCTCCCATTGACAACTTCGCGACCAGCACCGCTCCGGCCTCGGTCAATCGTTCGACCACGGTCGAGTCGTAATCGATCACCTGATCGCGATAAGGTTCGGCGCCCCACGTCGTCTTGATTCCTTTGGTCGCGAAGAGATCTTTAGCGCCCCACGGAATTCCGTGCAGCGGGCCACGATACTTCCCGCGTTTTATCTCCGCGTCCGCCGCAGCCGCCTGCTTCAATGCGAGATCTTCGGTGAGCGTGACAACGCAAAGCAGCTTTGGTCCATACTTCTTCAGTCGCGCGAGATACATCTTCGTCAGCTCGGTCGACGAAATCCGGCGCGCGCGAATCAACTCGGCAAGTTGCGGCACCGTGGCAAAGGCAAGATCCTCGACACTCTTAAACTGCGGCGCCTCAACTTTGCCGAAACGAAACTTCGTCTTGTTAACGTAGAGTTCTTTCCGAGCGCGCGTTGGGTGGAACGCGATTGCGGGCTCGGTGTCGAGCGGTACGTCGATCTTTCTGATCGCTTCGTACGAATCGAGGTTGCGATTGACGCCACCGAGCGCCATTGCCTCCTGCGCGTCAGTGAGCTCGATTCCGATCAGCTTCTCTGCCTGGTGCATCATCTCTTTGGTGACGCGCAGCGGTGGAGTCGGAGACGGACTCGGCGAAGACGGACTCGGCGAAGGCGTGGGCGTGGGCGTTTGGGCCAACGCGTCGAGTGGTAGCGCCGAAGCTGTCAAACTGGCGGCCCCGAGCGCCGGAAGCACTTTGAGAAATTTTCGTCTGCTTTTTAAAGTTTTAGTTTTCTTCATAGTCTTAGAAACATTTGTGACTTCGTGTCTTTGTGGTTAGATCTTCGTCAATGACGCAGAGGTACGCAGAGATTACCACTGAAGGCATTAAGTATGCAGGCTCAAAATTAAAGCTGTTGCCTCACATTCTGCGTCTCACCAACACGGTACAGCCGCAAACCGTGTTCGACGGTTTCTCGGGAACGACGCGTGTGTCGCAGGCATTCGCGCAAGCGGGCTATCGCGTCATCGCAAACGACATTGCCGTCTGGTCCAGGATCTTCGGTGAGTGCTACCTGCTGAGCCCGTTTCCACGCGAGTATTACAAAGAGTTAATCGATCACCTGAACGCGGTTCCGGGAAGACACGGCTGGTTCACGGAACACTACGGCGTCAGATCCACCGGCCTGAAGAAGCCGTGGCAAAAACACAACACACTCAAGCTCGACGCAATCCGCGAAGAGATCGAACAGCTATCTCTGAATAAACACGAGCGAGCAGTCGCACTGACAAGCTTGATCCTCGCGATGGATGAAGTCGACAGCACGATTGGTCATTACGCTTCTTACCTGAGCGAATGGTCGCCGCGTTCTTACCGGCAAATGAAACTCGAGATACCGAGCATCATTCCGAAAACGCGCGAGCACGAGATTCATCAAGACGATATCTTCAACATCGCTCCATCCATCGACGCCGACCTCGCCTATTACGATCCGCCATACGGTTCGAACAACGACAAGATGCCGCCCTCGCGTGTGCGCTACGCGGCTTACTATCATCTTTGGAGCTCGATATGCCTTTTCGACAACCCACCACTCTTCGGAAAAGCGAATCGTCGCGCTGACACGAGCGACGCGCTGAGCGCCTCCGTATTTGAGGATTTCAGACGAAACGCGTCAGGACGTTTTAGAGCGGTCGAAGCCATCGAACACCTGCTGCGACAGACAAAGACTCGTCACATCATCCTGTCCTACAGCTCCGGCGGTCGAGCCACGGCTGAAGAATTAAACGAGGTCATCAAAGCCTCCGGAAAACTGATCGACGTCGTCGAGATTGACTACAAACGAAACGTCATGGGCGGGATGCGCTGGACGCACGAGTGGGTGCGCGATGCAGACGAAATAAATCGAGAGTTTCTGTTCCTGATCGAAAGAATTTAACCGCAGATTTTCGCGGACAAACGCAGATTCTGATCAGCGTCCATCCGCGAAAATCTGCGGCTAATATGTTAGTCTTGATTCACCGAGGTACAAGTAGATTTGAGTCAGCAAAGCAAACCCGACTTATCCCAAGTCATTGCCGAAGAATTCGGCGCAAACGCCACCTACGTCGAAGGCATGCTCGAGCGATTTCGCAACAATCCGGAGCTCGTTGACGACTCCTGGCGCTCCTATTTTACGGAACTTATCGGAGGCGACGGCAATGGCGCCAAACCTGTAGCAGCTGTCCAGGCCACCCCTGTCGCTGCTGCCGCGCCTGCTCCCCAGCAAAAGCCGGCGGCACCTGCCCCCCAACCTGAAGGCGAAGTAGTTCCCATCCGCGGGGCGGCGCAGAAGATCGTCGAGAATATGGAGCGAAGTCTCTCCGTGCCGACAGCGACTTCCGAACGCCGCATTCCCGTAAAGCTGCTGGATGAAAACCGCCGCATCATCAACCAGCATCTCGCCGAAAACGATCGCGGCAAAGCTTCTTATACACACTTGATCGCGTGGGCCGTAGTGCGCGCGCTCGACACGTTCCCACAACTCAACGATGGCTACACGCAAAACGCCGGCACATCCGCGCGCGTGAAACGCACGGGTGTCAATCTTGGCATCGCAGTCGATCTGACGAAGAAAGACGGAACGCGCACGCTCCTCGTCCCCAACATCAAGAACGCAAACACTCTGAGCTTCTCTGAGTTTCTGACCGCCTACGACGACGTGATCCAACGCGCTCGCGAAGGGAAACTTCAGATCTCTGACTTCCAGGGCACCACTGTTTCGCTAACTAATCCCGGCACCATCGGCACGGTGGCGTCGATTCCGCGACTGATGGAAGGCCAGTCAGTGATTATCGCGACCGGCGCGATCGAATACCCGGCCGAGTATCAGGCGATGGCGCCCGAAGCGCTTTCGCAACTCGGCATCAGCAAGGCGATTACGATCAGCAGCACTTACGATCATCGCATCATTCAGGGCGCAGAGTCGGGAGCGTTTCTCGCCCGCGTACACGAGTTCCTCATCGGCAAGCACGATTTCTACAGAAACATCTTTTTGAATCTCGGGATTCCGCATCCGCCTTTCCGCTGGAACCTGGATCGCAACCCGTTCTTTCTTCCCGGAGATCAGGTTCGCGAACAAACGCTCAAAGAAGCGCGCGTCATCGAGTTGATCAACGCTTATCGAGTGCGCGGTCACCTGATCGCTGATATCGATCCGCTGCACGCACTTCCGATCCTTTATCACCCGGAGCTCGATATCGAGAACTACGGTCTGACGATCTGGGATCTCGATCGAGTGTTCATCACCGACGGTCTCGCGAATCGCGAAAGCGGCACGCTGCGCGAGATCCTCGACATCCTGCAACGTGCTTACTGCGGCAAGGTCGGCATCGAATATCGCCACATTCAAAGTAAGGAAGAAAAGCAGTGGATTCGCGAACAGATCAGGCGTGAGTTTGTCGAACCGCAACCGATTCCAGTCGAGGTGAAGAAACGTCTGCTCTGGAAGCTCATCTCGGCGGAGCAGCTCGAACGTTTTCTACACACGAAATATCTCGGCCAGAAACGGTTCTCACTCGAAGGCTGCGAAACAGTGATTCCCGTACTTGACCAACTGATCGACGGCGCGGCGGCGCGCGGTGTCGAGCACATCACGTTTGGTATGGCCCATCGCGGACGTTTGAACGTGCTCGCGAACGTGATCGGAAATTTATGTGAACGGATCTTCGCTGCCTTTGAAGGTTCGGTGCATCCGGAGTTTCCCGCGGACGAAGGCGATGTAAAGTATCACCAGGGCGCAACCGGTGAACGCGTTCTGGAAGACGGCAGGAAAGTCCAGCTCTCGCTCTCGCCGAATCCGAGTCACCTCGAGGCAGTCGATCCGGTTGTCGAAGGTATGGTCCGCGCGATACAGGATCGAGAGCTGGGCCAACGCAATGCCACGCGCGAACAGGTGATCGATCTCGCTCTGCCCGTACTGCTTCACGGCGACGCCGCTTTCGCTGGCCAGGGCGTCGTGATGGAAACGTTGAATCTCGCCGGATTAAAAGGCTATCGCACCGGCGGGACGATTCACATCATCATCAACAATCAGATCGGTTTCACAACTTCGCCGGAAGCCGGACGCTCCACGATCTATTCAACCGACGTCGCCCGCATGACTCAGTTGCCGATCTTTCACATCAACGGTGACGATCCGGAAGCAGCATACCGCGTCCTGCAAATCGCGCTCGATTACCGGCAGGAATTCAACAAGGACGTCGTGCTCGATCTGATTGGTTTTCGTCGTCTCGGCCACAACGAGACTGATGAGCCCAGCTACACGCAGCCGCTGATGTACACGCGCGTCAAGGCGCATCCGGGCGTGCGCACGATTTACGCCAAGCGACTGATCAAGGAAGGCGTGATAACTGAAGAAGAACTGAAGAACCTGATCGACGAGCGTGTGCGTCGTTATGAAGAGGCGCTCGCAAACGCCAAGCGAAAGGTCGCTGAAGAACCGAAGCAACCGCATCAACGTGTTGAAGAGCTCGATGGCTCCGGGGTGATTCCGACGGGAGTCTCACCGGAAACGATCAGAAGCATCGCGCACAAGATCGCGGTCGTGCCTGAGGGTTTCCACGTCAACCCAAAGATGGTGGGCCAACTGGCCCGGCGCGCGAAGATGGGCGACGGCGGCGCTCCACTCGATTGGGCATTTGCGGAAAGCATCGCTTTTGGTTCGCTCGTGCTCGAAGGCACGCGCGTGCGTTTGAGTGGACAGGATTCCGGACGCGGCACGTTCAGCCAGCGCCACGCTGTTCTTTACGACACGCAAACCGGCAAAGCATGGGCGCCGTTGTCTGAACTGCGTTCCGAGTCGAATCCCGAAGCCCGCTTTGATGTCTTCGACAGTTCGTTTTCGGAAGAAGGCGTGTTGGGATTTGAGTATGGCTACACGGTCGTGAACCAAAGCGCGCTCGTTTTGTGGGAAGCGCAGTTTGGTGATTTTGGTAACGGCGCGCAAACGATCATCGATCAATACATCGCCGCCTCAGAAGATAAGTGGAAACAAACTTCGCGACTCGTGATGTTGCTGCCACACGGTTACGAAGGACAAGGACCGGAACACTCGAGCGCGCGACTCGAACGCTATTTGCAACTATGCGCCGAAAACAATCTACAGGTTTGTTACCCAACAACTCCGGCGCAGTATTTTCATCTGCTGCGACGACAAGTGCGGCCCGGAATGGAACGACCACTCGTCGTGATGACGCCGAAGAGCCTGCTCCGCTTGCCGGCTGCGTCATCTGCAATTGATGACCTCGCAAACGGAGGCTTCCAACCACTAATCGACGACGCCGAGATCAGCGATAGCGACGCGGTGAAGAGAGTGGCCCTGTGCAGCGGCAAGGTCTATTACGATCTCGTCGAGGCGCGAAAGAAGACTGAGAACCGAGATGTTGCTGTGGTCCGTCTCGAGCAGTTTTATCCCTTCCCGTTGCAGAGCATTCGCGAAATGCTGGCGAGGTATCCGAATGCGCATGAGCTCGTGTGGGCCCAGGAAGAGCCGCAAAACATGGGCGGCTGGACCTTTGTCCAGGAACGCCTCGAAAACCTCCTGTCAAACTGCGAGCGCCCGCGCTATATCGGTCGTACCGCCTCAGCGAGCCCCGCAACTGGCTCGTACAGCATCCATCAAAAAGAACAGGCCGAACTGGTCAGTGAAGCGCAGAAAAACTAAAACAAGTTTCACGCAAAGGCGCAAAGGCGGCAAAGGAAGTGTTGACGCGTTTCTTTGCTATCTTTGCGCCTTTGCGTGAAATCTAACGTAGCTCGGCACAGGTTGTTTGTGTGGCTCACCACATTGTCCGCTCCTCACCCGGCGCGCACAATCATCGAATTATGACCAAGAGAATCATCGCCATCGCGTTCATCTTCGTCTGCACCTCGATTGCCTGGGCCATCCTGGGCGGCACAATCTTCTCCCGAACCTATGACTCCGGTTCAGTTTCCTCGAATAGAGTCGCCTCGACCTGGGGCACGTCACAGAACCAGGCGCCGCCGTTTGCGTCTTTCACAGAGGAAGTCCCACGCGAAGAACGGATGGCGGAAAATGGCAAGATAGTAGTGAGGACGGTCAAGGACAAAGTGGTCCATGAAGTACCGTTGGAGAGCAGCCGGATCCACGTCAATCTGGATCTTCAGCATCGCCAAAAAGGCCTGCTGTGGTACAGCACTTACAAGGTCGATTTCTCCGGCGTTTACGGGTTTGTAAACAAGAGCGACAAGGAACAAGCTATCGAGTTCAAACTGCCGTTTCCGACCACACAGGCCATCTACGACAATCTCACCTTCGCCGTTGACGGCACTCAGGTCGCAGTCAGCAATGAAAAGAATGCGGCGACGACGGTCGTAAAAATCGGCGCTGGTAAAACCGCTCAACTTGCAGTCGGCTACAGCTCGCAGGGTCTGAATGAATGGCGTTACAGCTTTGGCAGCACCGAAGTTGCCCAAGTGCGCGACTTCAGCCTGCGGATGAGAACAAACTTCAAAGACATCGACTTTCCTGACAACACGCTCTCGCCTTCAGATAAAACGGAGACGGCCAACGGTTGGGATCTCAACTGGACGTACAAGAGCCTGGTGTCGGGCTATCAGATCGCGATGGTCATGCCGGAGAAACTTCAGCCGGGACCGCTCGCGGGAAAAATCAGTTTTTTTGCCCCGGTATCACTATTTTTCTTTTTCTTCCTCATACTAATCATAACCACAATGCGCGGCATCGATCTTCACCCTATGAACTACTTTTTCCTCGCTGCCGCGTTCTTCTCCTTCCATCTGCTGCTCGCTTATCTCGTGGATCACGTGTCGATTCATGTGGCCTTCGCGATATCATCTGCGGTGTCGGTTTTTCTGGTCGTGAGCTATCTGCGATTGGTAGTCGGAATCCGGTTCGCGAGCAGAGAGGCGGCCCTCGCGCAATTTATCTACCTTGTGATGTTCTCCTATGCGTTTTTCCTGAAGGGATTCACCGGGCTGGCGATCACGATCGGGTCGGTTTTGACGCTGTTTGTCGTCATGCAGATGACTGGTCGGATTCGTTGGGCGGAGAGGTTTTCAGTCAAGCCGGCACACGAGCCTGCATCCGAGCTTTCATAACTGTTAATAAAGGGCGACTCTCGAGCGTCTTAGTCGTTGAGTCCGTATATCAGCCGCAGATTTACGCTGATGAACGCGGATCTAATCTGCGTTTGTCAGCGTGAATCTGCGGCTGAACTGAACTTCACGGCTTTGGGTCGCGTATATGGCCCCGACTTAACCGTTATGAAAGCGTTTTTCTCATTTTATTCAGATGCACTGAAGATCGCCCTACAGTCGATCTTTGCGCACAAACTGCGCGCGTTTCTGACGCTGATCGGGATCATCATCGGCGTGGCGTCCGTGGTCACGGTCGGAGCATCAATCAGCGGGCTCAACACCTACGTCGTCGATAGAATCAGCAAAATACTCGGCAGCAATCACTTCATGATCGCCAGAATGGCCTTCTCCGGCCACATGGACGACGAAGAGTTTGAACGACGAAACCGACGCAACAAACGAATCAATTGGGACGATTACGAGTGGATTCGCGACCATTGTTCCTCCTGCTCCGAGGTCGGCGCGGGCGTGGGCAGCGGAGTCGATCTAAAACAGGACGGCATCGAGTTTCCGGGAGCCCAGGTCTTCGGCCACAGCGCCAACATGGTCGATATCGAAGACAAAACCATCGAGCTCGGACGCTACATCTCGGAAGACGAAGTACAGCGTTCCGCGCTCGTAGTGGTTCTCGGCGCCGATATCCGCGAGAAGTTTTTCCCCAACCAGGATCCGATCGGAAAGACGCTGAAGGTGCGCGGCCTGCCGATGCGAGTTGTCGGCGTAGAAGAGAAGCGAGGGTCGTTCTTTGGCGGCTCGATGGATCGTCACATTTATATTCCCGTAACCACACACTTGCAGATCTTCGGACGCAACGGTCTGCAAATCCACGGAAAGACTTCCAACCGCGAGAATTTCCATGCGGCGATTGAAGATGCGCGCGTGGCGATGCGAATCAAGCACCGCCTCAACGGCAACGACGAGGACGACTTCGGTCTCGTGAACGTCGAGGAGCTGAACAATCAGATCGATGAGTTTACAGGCACGATCGCAAAGGTTGTCGTACCGATCACACTGATCACGCTCGTCGTTGGCGGCATCGTGGTCATGAACATCATGCTGGTGAGCGTCACCGAAAGAACGTTTGAAGTCGGGCTCAGAAAAGCGGTGGGCGCAACGCGGAAACAGATCCTGCTGCAGTTCCTGATTGAATCGGGAATGCTTTGCGCGCTCGGCGGGCTCATGGGATTGCTCGTGGCGTGGGGCATCACAACGTTAATCACGGTGCTGGCGTCGATCACGATGACGATCACGATCGGTTACATCCTGCTCGCGCTGATCGTGTCTACCGCGGTCGGGATGATCGCGGGTATATATCCGGCCTTCAAAGCCGCGCGGCTCGATCCGATTCTGGCCCTAACAAAGGCTTAATTTGTAGGGGCGGCACTCCGTGGCCGCCCGTCCGGCAATTGACGCTTGATACGCGGCACGGGCGGCCACGGAGTGCCG
>DATENQ010000430.1:0-8663 GCA_035275005.1 Pyrinomonadaceae bacterium
CCGGCCGAGTTTGAAGCTTCGCTAGCGCAACTAAAACTTTCTTAACTTTCTGTTTCACTTCAGGGGTGCACTACATGTTCTTATCCTTCTGACTTGTTCTATTTTTAGGTGTTCTTATCCTCTGACTTGTTCTACTTTCAGGTGTTATCCTTCTGACTTGTTCTATTTTCAGGTGTTCTTATCCTTCTGACTTGTTCTACTTTCAGGTGTTCTTATCCTTCTGACTTGTTCTATTTTCAGGTGTTCTTATCCTTCTGACTTGTTCTATTTTCAGGTGTTCTTATCCTCTGACTGTTCTACTTTCAGGTGTTATCCTTCTGACTTGTTCTACGTTCAGGTATTCTTATCCTTCTGACTTGTTCTATTTTCAGGTGTGCTTATCCTTCTGACTTGTTCTGCTTTCAGGTGTGCTTTTCCTCTGACTCGTTCTATTTTCAGGTGCTCTATCTTCCTGACTTGTTCTTTTTATTAAGGCGCTTGAAAATGCCGCCATGCGATTGAGTCAATTTTCGCGGATGCTGCTAGCGGAGTGGCGCAAGCTCAGACTTCCGGGTTCGGGTGAAACGGTCGTCGTTGCCGTGTCGGGTGGCGCCGATTCCACCGCCCTGCTGCTCGCCATCGACGAACTCAAAAAACACCACAAACTCCACGCAAACATCTGCGTCGCTCATCTCGATCATCGCCTGCGAAAGACGAGCGGCAAAGACGCCAAATGGGTCGCCGCGCTTTCGCAAAAACTCGGTTTCCGCAGCATCATCGGGCATAGCAAAGTATCTGAAGAGGCACACGCCTCCGGCGACAATCTCGAGCAAGCGGCACGAGAAGCGCGTTACGCTTTTCTCGAAAGAACCGCTAAACGAGTCTCCGCAAACTTCGTCCTGACCGCCCACACGATGGACGATCAGGCCGAGACAGTGCTCCTGCGGTTGATGCGCGGCAGCGCCGGCCTCGGTCTCGGCGGCATGGACGCCGTGCGCCCCATCGCAAAAAACAGCAACATAAACCTGGTCAGACCGCTCCTCTGGGCACGACGCATCGAGACCGAAAACTACTGTCGCATTCGAAAAACAGAGTTTTTGAGTGACGAAATGAACGACGATCAGAATTTCGCGCGCGTTAAAGTGCGAAAACAGCTTCTTCCGCTGATGCAGTCGTTCAACAACCGGATCGCCGAAGCTCTCACGCGCACAGCCACGCAACTCCGCGAGGACGACGCCGTTCTTTTTAAGGATTCCGATGCACTTTTACGACGTGCGGCGGTGTCTAGTCAGGAGAGCAGCGGCGAAAGTGAAACCAAAACGCCTACGCTCGACGTAAAGGTGCTGGCCAACGAGCCGCCGGCGCTGCGACGCAGGGCATTGCGGCAATGGCTTTCGAACGCGCGAGGCAGTACGCGTAGACTTGAAATGGTTCACCTGCTGGCGGTCGAGAAGCTCCTTGAGGGCAGTGCCGGCGGGCGCGTAGTTGAGTTACCAAACGGAGGACGGGTGCGGCGCCGGCGGAACCGGCTGGAGTTTGAGTCTGAAAAAGTTTGAAAAAGCAGCAGTCAAACTCTATAGTCGTAAATTGAGGCGCGGTTTTCGAGCGCCATAGGGAACCTTAATTGCTAGACTGCATCAAAGTTAGGTTGTTTTGATTGAGTGGGACTTCGGCGTAGTGTCGCCGAAGCTGGGCAGCGACAAATGACGCCCTGTTAAGGTATTATCAGGGGTCGGAGGCGTTAATGAATTTGAGTTCTACGGCAAGACAAATTGTTTTTTGGCTCCTGATAATCGCGGGGGCACTTTTGCTATATAAGCTCGTTAATCCGCGCGGCAGCACGTATAAGACCGTCGCGCTTACCGAAATCGATCAGATGATCCAGAGCGGTACTCTAAAACAGTTAACAGTCAAACAGAATGAAAGCGTAGCTATCGATAACAATAACCAGGAATACCGGGCGGCGTTGTCGAATGAGTTTGCGAAGGCTGACCTGCTCAAGTCGGCGCGCGAGTTAGTCAATGGTAAACCGCGCGTGCTGAAGGTCGAAGAAGAGTCGAGCAGCAGTTATATATGGCCCATGCTCATCACCTGGGCGCCACTTCTGTTTATCATCGCGATCTGGATCTTCATGCTGCGACAAATGCAGTCGGGCGGCAATAAGGCGTTGTCGTTTGGCAAGTCGCGAGCAAAGCTACTCAACAACCAGCAGAAACGTGTGACGTTCAAAGATGTGGCTGGCGTTGAAGAAGCAAAAGAAGAGTTACAGGAGATCATCGAGTTTCTTAAGGAACCGCAGAAGTTTCAGAAGCTCGGCGGCCGCATTCCCAAGGGCGTTTTGATGATGGGACCGCCGGGAACCGGCAAGACTTTGCTCGCCCGTGCGATTGCCGGCGAAGCAAACGTTCCGTTCTTCTCCATCTCAGGTTCAGACTTTGTGGAGATGTTTGTTGGCGTCGGTGCATCTCGCGTGCGCGACTTGTTCGAACAAGGCAAGAAGAACGCGCCATGCATCATCTTCATCGACGAGATCGATGCGGTGGGACGTCATCGTGGCGCGGGTCTTGGTGGCGGACACGATGAACGCGAACAGACGTTGAACCAGTTGCTCGTCGAGATGGACGGCTTCGAATCGAACGACGGTGTGATTCTGATCGCTTCCACTAACCGTCCGGACGTGCTCGATCCGGCGTTGCTGCGACCGGGGCGTTTTGATAGACGAGTCGTGGTGTCCAGACCTGACGTTCGTGGACGCGAAGGCATACTGAAAGTTCACACGCGCAAGATTCCGCTGGGTGAAGACGTTGATATCTCCGTGATCGCGCGCGGCACACCGGGATTCACCGGAGCTGATCTGGCGAACCTCGTTAACGAAGCCGCTCTCAACGCTGCTCGTTACAACAAGAAGCTCGTTGCAATGGGCGACTTCGAGTTGGCGAAAGACAAGGTGTTGATGGGCGCTGAACGCAAGAGCATGGTGATCTCGAACGAAGAGAAGCGAGTCACTGCTTATCACGAAGCGGGTCATACACTGGTTGGTCTGAAAGTGCCAAACGCGGATCCGGTTCACAAGGTGACTATCATTCCGCGTGGTATGGCGCTCGGTGTGACGCAACAGCTTCCCGAAGGCGATCGTCACAACTATAGTCAGGAATACCTGCTGGGCCAGATCTCGATTCTGATGGGTGGACGCATTGCTGAAGAGACGTTCCTCGGCAGCATCACCACGGGAGCTTCAAACGATATCGAACGTGCGACTGAGCTCGCGCGCGCGATGGTTTGCGAGTATGGCATGTCTGACATGGGTCCGCTGACCTTCGGCAAGAAGGAAGAGCAGATTTTCCTCGGACGCGAGATTGCTCAGCATCGTGACTTCTCTGAAGACACCGCCATCAAGATAGATGACCAGGTGAAGAAGATCGTCACCTCGCAGTATGAGAGAGCGAAGGCGATCATCGAAGAGAATCGCGACACGATGATTCGGTTGGCTGAGTGCCTGTTGGAGCGTGAGTCGCTTGAC
Organism: Pyrinomonadaceae bacterium; assembly: GCA_035275005.1. Classification (GTDB taxonomy): domain Bacteria; phylum Acidobacteriota; class Blastocatellia; order Pyrinomonadales; family Pyrinomonadaceae; genus PSRF01. Next base: position 3,500 of record DATENQ010000430.1, read on the forward strand.
GGTGTTGAGATTCGACGGATTGTGGCGGGCTTGCCGCTCGATGAGAATCCGTCAGTCGATTCCGGTGACGGGGAGGATCGGCCGCAGTTGAAGGAGCCGACCGCGAAGCCGCTGAAGCCGATTCTGCCACCGATAACCGGCGGCAATCCGCAACCGGCGTAGTGGCTACACGAGCCTGGGAAATCAAAAACCACAGGATGCCCATTGGTGAGCGAACGCTCATCATGGGCATTCTTAATATTACCCCTGATAGTTTCAGCGACGGCGGACAGTTCCTCGATTTCGATAAGGCGGTGAACCACGCCGAACAGATGATCGCCGAAGGCGCGGACATCATCGACGTCGGCGGCGAGTCTACGCGACCTGGCGGCGAGCCGGTTTCCTTTGAAGAAGAGATAAGACGCGTCGTCCCGGTTATCGAAGCTCTCGCCAAGCGTTTCGAGACTCCAATCTCAGTCGACACTACAAAATCTGAAGTTGCGCGGGCAGCGTTGGACGCAGGCGCAGCTATCGTCAACGACATCTCAGCACTGCGTTTCGACTTCTACGTCGCCGACGCAGTCGCGCGTGCCGGTGCGGGGCTCGTCCTGATGCACTCACGCGGTACGCCCGCCACGATGCACCGCCTCCCGCCAGTTGCCGACATCATGCACGAAGTCACGCACAGTCTCCGGGCCAGTATCAACATGGCCGAACGACGCGGCGTGAAGCCCGAATCGATCGTGATTGATCCGGGAATCGGCTTCGGCAAAACCCAGGAACAGAACCTCGAGTTGATCGCGAAGCTCGATCAACTCATCGCCGTCTTCCCCGATTATCCCGTTTTAATTGGCACGTCTCGCAAATCATTCATCGGCCGCATCCTCGCCGACGAAAGCGGCACCCCAGCGCCATCCGAAGATCGCATTCACGGCACCATGGCCACCATCACTGCCTCCGTCCTGCACGGCGCCCACATCGTCCGTGTGCATGATGTGAAAGCTGCTGCCGAAACAATCCGTGTTGCGAAATTGCTTCTTGATGAGTTTCACGCAAAGGCGCAAAGTAGCAAAGAGTAATTAAGATCTACTTTGCTTCTTTGCAGCTTTGCGTGAGAGAATCCTGCACCGATGACTAAGCTCCTGCGTGCTTCCCTCTTCATCCCGATGCTCTTCTTTGTTTCCGGTTTTGCGGAGTGCTATAAGCCGGTGACGAAGAATCAGCTTCCGTCGCGAATCAAAACTGTCGCGGTGCCGGCGTTTCAGATGGAGAGCCAGGCGCTGCGCTACAAGGTTGAGTCGCGGTTCACTGACGCGGTGATGCGAGAGCTCGTGCATCGCGGGCGTGGCTTGCGCGTGCAGGGACAACGCGAGGGCGCGGACGCGGTGATCGAAGGTGTTATCAAGAGTTTCAACTTCGGCGGCGTTTTGCTTGACGACAAAGGGCGCGCGCGTATTTTTGAAGTGACGATTGTTGGTGCAGTGACCGTGCGCGACCAGACTGAGAATCGCGTGCTCTACGACAATCAAAACTTTGTCTTTCGCGGCGAGTATGAATTCGCGAGCGATCCGCGCAGCTTCTTTAACGAAGAGGATCCGGCCATTCTCCGCATGTCGCGCAGTTTTGCGGAGAGCATCGTCTCAACCCTCATTAACGCAGTCGAAATCGAGAAAAAATGAAAACGCTGACGCGAACAGAGCTTGAACGTTCGTTGCGTGAAGGTCTGCGGCCGCTCTACCTGCTGATCGGTCCCGAAGTCTACTTGCGTCGAGTTGCGGCTCAGTCGATTACCGAGGCGGTGCTCAGCCGCACCTTACTTCGCGAGTTCAACGAATCTGCTTTTAGTTTGTTGAGCGATCCGGTGCAGTCTGCCATTGCCGCTGCCGAGCAGTTACCGATGATGTCGGACATGCGCGTTGTGCGCATCCGCGACTTCGCCAGACTGCGCGAAGCCGATGAAGATACCCTCATTCGCTATCTGAACAACCCTGCGCCGACCACGGTGATGATCTTCATCGCTGACGAGCTCGACAAAAGAAAGAAGTCCAGCAAGGTGCTGCTGGACGTTTGTACCGTGGTGGAGTTCGGGCCGCTGAAAGATGCGGAAGCAAAGACCTGGGTCAAGACACGTTTGAAGGAGTTGAAAGTTACCGCTGACGATCAGGTGTTGAGCGAACTCATCCGGCTGGTCGGAACTGACGTGCAAACACTCTCCAACGAACTCGACAAGCTTGCTTCCGCCGCCGCGGGCACAAACCGGATCACCTCAGACCTGGTCGACGAACTGATCGGACGTTCTCGCGAGTTGTCCAATTTCGATTTGGCCGACCACTTGCTCGCCGGCAATCGCAAAAAGGCACTCGAAACACTTCACCGGCTCCTCGAAGACGGCGCGGAGCCTGTCATGCTCGTCGGACTGATCGCAGGCAACTATCACCGGCTCGCGCTTGGTAAACACTTAATGGCGCGCGGCGGCCGCGAAGAAGTCTTTCGTAACATCTCGCTACCGCCATTCAAACGCGACTCATACATCTCCACTCTCCAGCGCAGCACCGCCGCCAAAATAGCTCGCGGCATTCAACTCACCGCCGCCACCGATCTGGCCATCAAAACCTCGCAAGCGACACCCCGCCTCCAACTCGAACTGCTCGTCTGCGAACTGTCTTCTTAATCCGGTTTTCCATCCGTAAAATCCGTGGCTAATATGGCGTTGCACTTCTCAACCAGCGAAATATCTGGTCCAAGCTCGTTCAACTTCTCATTTATCTTATCGATCCAAAAGACCGTGATCTCCTCGCTGTATTTTCCCGTGTCTCCCACGTGATGATCGAGAAAGCGGAGCAAGCCTGCGCGCATCCGATCGAGCGCCGCTTCCCTGTCCATCGCGTGCAGATACGAAACGGCAACCACTAGGTGGTCCGGATGTGTGAAATCATCAGCGCCGGTCTCGCACGTTTCAAAGCCGCGCACTACGTTCTGTATCTCAGCTTCTGATTGATAGCGATTCACCACAACTCCTTTCCAAATAAAAACCGAGGCGGATCGAAATGTCGATCCGCCTCGGTAAAATTCTGATTTGGCTTAGCGCTATTTAGCCGCTTGATTCGCCTTCAGCGTCAGCCGCGATTTATAACGCGCCGCTGCGTTCTTATGCATGACGCCCTTTTGCACGGCCTTGTCGATCACTGAAATCGTCTCGGGCAGCACGCTCTGAATCTCGTCACTCTTTCCCGAGTCGAGCGCCGCGCGCACCTTTTTGATATACGTTCTGACCTTGCTTCTATTGCCACGATTAATCACGCGCCGCTTCTCACTCTGACGCACGCGCTTCTCTGCTGATTTATGATTCGGCATTCAAATCTCCCAAAAACCTTCGAAAAACCGCGCCCCTACATCAGGCGCAAGTGACGGAGTATAGGTATCGCCCCACCCAGTGTCAAGAAGCGCGAGGGGTCTAAACCCGTGGCATCAGGACTCGGCAGCAGGTTCCTTCTCTAAAGACTATCATTTAGCGGATAAGTTTACAGATCCAGCAATAGAACAAGTCCGGAAGAGGGCTTGGCCGCCGCTCTTCGGCTCATCTGGCAGCGGGGCAAGCTCCTCTTCCGGACTTGTTACTTTCTTCGTGCGTTCATTGACACTCGAAAGCGGCTGTAGTAGCGTCCAATTTGGAATCTATGCATACCATCTTGCTGCTCACCATATCCCTACACATGTCCCGATTAGTTCTGCTGCGTGAAGGAGAAAGTTAACAGAGTTTGAAGAAGATTGAGCTTCCGCCTCGTGGTCTGGAGACGCTGTTTGGTGTTCACGATCAGAACATCAAATATCTGGAGTCTCTGCTGGACGTTAGGATTGATGCCCGCGGCCAGGACGTCTCGATTGACGGCGACCCCGCCGACGTCGAAACCGCCCAACGCATCCTCGAAGACTTTTCCGACCTCTTCAAGGAAGGAAAGACCTTCACCGACAAAGAACTGCGCGAAGCATTTGCCCAGATCGCCGAAGACCGCGCTTTCAGCCTGCGCGACTACTTCACCAAGACGCGCTTCAACCCGGCCGGCAAGAAGCAGGTCGCGCCGAAGTCAGCCAACCAGCGCAAATACATTCAGGCGATACAAGACAACGATGTCGTGTTTGGCATCGGTGTTGCCGGTACCGGCAAGACGTACCTGGCGGTGGCGATGGCAGTCCAGGCGTTGATGCAGAAACAAGTGAACCGCATCGTGCTCGCGCGGCCGGCTGTCGAAGCCGGAGAGAAACTGGGCTTCCTGCCGGGCGATCTACAAGACAAAGTCGATCCTTACCTGCGACCACTCTACGACGCACTTTTCGATCTCATCGACTACGAGCGCGTCACGAGACTGCTCGAGAAGCGCGTGATCGAAGTGGCGCCACTTGCCTTCATGCGCGGTCGAACGTTGTCAGACGCGTTCATCATCCTCGACGAAGCACAAAACACGACGAGCGAACAGATGAAGATGTTTCTCACGCGCATCGGCTTCGGTTCAAAGGCAGTGATCACAGGCGACGTGACACAGGTGGACCTGCCCACCGGAAAGCGCAGCGGGTTGATCGAAGCGGAACGAATACTGGCAAAGCTCGAAGGCATCGAGTTCGTCTACTTCACTGACAAGGACGTTGTGCGACACCGGCTCGTGCAGCTGATCATTCGCGCCTACGAGGAACTGGGCAAGAAGAGCCAGATGTAGCGATGATCGAGGTAGTGAATCGACAGCGTCGTTTCAAGGTCGATACAGAGGCCTGGACCACATTTGCGACGAAGGCGCTGGCGGCAATTGGGCATGACGAGTCGTCAGCAACAATCGCTTTTGTTTCAGACAAGAGAATTCGCGAACTGAACCGCCAGTTTCGCGGCATCGATAAGGCAACTGATGTCCTGTCGTTTCCCGCGGATGGACCAGACGCATCGAATCTCGGCGACATCGCGATCTCCGCCGAAACCGCCGCCACACAGGCAAAGGAAAATGGCTTGTCGTTTGACGGCGAGATTGCACAGCTAATACTTCACGGATTGCTACATCTCTCCGGCTACGATCATGAAACGGACAACGGCGAGATGAACCGGTTAGAGCTCCGCTTACGGAGGAAGTTATTGTAGGGGCGGCACTCCGTGGCCGCCCGTCACGGGCATATTACAAACATGGGCGGCTACGGAGTGCCG
>DATENQ010000431.1:0-4077 GCA_035275005.1 Pyrinomonadaceae bacterium
AGGTAACTCTGTGCGGAAGGCGCTGGTCCAATGCAGGCGGCTTCATCAGCGAAACGAACGTGCAGCGAATCGCGATCGACGTCGCTGTGAACGGCGACAGTCTTGATCCCCATCTCCTTGCACGTCCAGATGATGCGACAGGCAATCTCGCCGCGATTGGCGATCAGGATCTTCTTGAACTTGCGCGGATTAAAAGCCATAGAAAAAAGTGCCGCAAAAAAGCACAAAAGGCACAAATTGATTTTGTGCTTTTGTGCTCTTTTGTGGCTTAACTCTTGATTCCGAATAGTGGCTGGCCGTATTCAACCGGCTGGCCGTTCTCAACGTAAATCTTAACTACTTCACCCGCAGCCTCTGCCTGAATCTCATTCATGAGTTTCATGGCTTCGATGATGCACACAACCGATTCCGGCTCGACGTTAGTTCCGATCTTCACGAAAGGCTCAGCAGTCGGAGAGGGCGAACGATAGAACGTGCCCACAATCGGAGACGGAATGATGTGTAGATCCTGATCCTGAGAAGCTTCCGTCGAAGCGTGCGTGCCCGGATGCGCCGGACCGGACGACGGCGGCGGAGCGGGTGCCTGAGCTTGCGCCGGATTGTGTGCGACAGCAGCGACCGGAGCCGGCACAAACTGCGCGCCCTCGACATATCCGGAATCGCGACGAAGACGAACGCGAAATCCTTCATTCTCGAGCTCGAGTTCCGCCAGACCGTTATCGCGCAAAAGACCGATTAGCTCGCGAAGCTCCTCCATGTTCACGGACGCTGCCGGCTTTTGGGAAGCGCGCGGGCGCCGAGTTGGAGTTTCACTTTGTTCCTTAGGTGCAGACATTTGGTTACCCGCAAAGGCGCAAAGGCGTTCACTTTGCGCCTTTGCGCCTTTGCGGGAGAAATTTCTTAGCTATCGCTCTCTTCGGCCGTAGACTCAGCCGCCTCGTTCTTGGCTTCCTTACCCTTGCTGCTCTTCCTCTTCTTCGACGCCGCGGCTTTTCGTTTCTTTGCCGCTTCCGCAGCTTCGACTTCACGAGGATTGTCAACCAACTCGATGATCGCTAGCTCGGCCGCGTCGCCGTCGCGATGGCCCAGCTTAAAAATGCGCGTGTAACCGCCGGGCCGATCCTTGTAACGCTCGCCAAGCTCGTTGAAGAGCCGCTTGAGCGCGGCGACGCCCGCGGTCCGTTCCGGACGGAGTTGACCGCGCTTGCCGGTGGTCTCGCTGACAGTCATGTTGCCGGCATGAAAGAAACCTGCCGCCTGGCGACGCAGGTGCAACGCCTGCGCGGCGGAACCTTCGTCAGAGAAGCTCCGCGCACGACGCGAAAGAGTGATAGCGCGCTCGACAAACGGTCGCAGTTCTTTCGCCTTCGGCAAAGTGGTGACGATGCGCTCTTCGCGCGAGTTGATCAAAGAAGTCGCAAGATTGCGCAGCATCGAGTGACGATGCTCACTGGTGCGACCGAGTTTTCGATGTGCCTTTAAGTGTCGCATGACTCTAACCTACTGTTCGTCGTCGCCTTCAAAGTCCGAAAGATCAGCCGTGTCGCGGCCGCCAGTGCCCGGAATCGGATTACCCTGCTCGTCGAACTCCATACCGAAGTCGAGACCCATACCGTTCAGGATCTCCTTGATCTCGTTGAGCGACTTCTTGCCGAAGTTCTTGGTGGCGAGCATCTCGCGCTCCGTGCGTTGGACCAGATCGCGAATCGTCCTGATGTCGGCGTTCTTGAGACAGTTGTAGGAACGGACTGACAGTTCCAACTCGTCAACCGAGCGATCAAGCTGATCGTTGCGTGGCAGCGGCGGACGCTCCATCTTCGCGTAAGCAAAGTCGTCCGTGTCTTCCTCGAAGTTGATGAAGATTGACATGTGGTCCTTGATCAACTTCGCCGCGAGTCCGATCGAATCTTCCGGCTTCACCGAGCCATCGGTCCAGACTTCGATGGTCAGCTTGTCAAACTCAGTGTTTTGGCCCAGGCGGGCTGCTTCGACGTTGTAATTAACTTTCTTGACAGGTGTGTGAACCGAATCGATCGGGATGTAGCCCAGCGAAAGATCTTCATCGAAGTTTCTGTCCGCCGAAACGTATCCACGACCGCGCTTCAAGCGCATCTCAACTCGCAGCGATCCGTTGTCACTGACAGTAGCGATGTGCACGGAAGGATCGAGAATCTCGATGTCGGCATCAGTTTCGATATCCGCCGCCGTGACTTCGCCGGCCTCTTCCTTGTTGATGCGCAGCGTCTTGGGCTCGCTGCTGTGCAACTTGAAAGGAACCTGTTTGAGATTAAGGATAACGTCGGTGGCATCTTCCACCACGCCCTTGATCGATGAAAACTCGTGCTCGACGCCTTCAATCTTGACTGCGGTGATCGCCGCGCCTTCGATTGAAGAGAGCAGAGCTCGACGAAGAGAATTACCGACGGTGGTCCCAAACCCTCTCTCGAATGGCTGCGCCGAAAAGCGGCCATATCGTTCCGTCAGCGTCTCCGCGTCTGCCGCCAGTCGTCGCGGCATTTGAAATCCTGTCCAAAGATTATTTTGATCCATAGCCATAGCGTTCAGTTTTCCTAAAAATGCGCTGACCGAGCGACGGACGTTGCGCACCGCCGTCGCCGGTTCGGGTTAACTACTTACTATAAAGTTCAACAATCAACTGCTCGTTGATCAAGCGATCGATGTCGTCGCGCACCGGCAAGCTGATCACGCGCGCAGTCATATCGCCGTTGGCAGAAATCCACGACGGACGACCGCGACCGGACGCAGTTTGCCACGCACCTTCAATGTGGGCGTTCTTCCTGCTCGACTCCTTCACGGTGATCGCGTCACCGGGCTTTACTTGATAAGAGGGAATATCTACTTTGCGATCGTTTACCAGAATGTGACCGTGGTTCACCAACTGTCGCGCCTGACGACGCGAGGTGGAAAAGCCGGCCCGGTAAACTGCGTTATCCAGGCGCCGCTCCAACAGGAACAGAAGATTCTCGCCGGTAATTCCCTTCATGCGGGCAGCACGTTCGAAGTAGTTTCGAAACTGCCCTTCGAGGATGAAGTAGATGCGTTTTACCTTCTGCTTCTCTCGCAATTGCTGGCCGTAGCCGACCAGCGCCTTGCCGCGGCGCAGCGAGTTACCATGCTGTCCGGGGGGTTGCGTTCCACGTTTTTCAATCGGGCAAGCCGGTTTGTAACAACGATCGCCCTTCAAAAATAGCTTTGCGCCTTCGCGACGGCAAAGGCGACACACCGCGTCTCTATACCTAGCCAATTAATTGCCTCCGGTCTATATGCCTCCGGACTATTGCTAGCCGGAAAAGTTTACAGGTCGCGCTTGCGCGCTAACCCTTCATCCTTTGGGTTAAATAGGTCCTACTCGGGACCTATACGTCCTATTCTTAAATTAAACTCTGCGCCGCTTTGGCGGTCGGCAACCGTTGTGCGGAATTGGCGTCGTATCGCGAATCGTCATCACTCGGATGCCGGCGTTTGCGATCGCCCTGATCGCCGACTCACGACCGCCACCCGGTCCCTTCACGCGCACTTCACACTGGTGCATGCCGGCTTCGTGTGCCTTCTTCGCTGCTTCGTAAGCCGCCTGCTGCGCCGCGAACGGCGTTCCTTTGCGCGAGCCACGAAAACCACGCGCGCCTGCCGACGATTGCGCGATCAGGTTTCCTTCAAGATCCGTGATCGAGATCATCGTGTTATTGAACGACGCGGCAATGTGCACGATGCCGTTGGGAACGTTCTTCTTCTCTTTCTTGCGAAAGACCTTCTTCTTTCCGCCTGCTTTAGCCATAAATTATTTATTTCTTCCCGGGCGCCTTCTTCTTCGCGATGGTGGCACGTCGCGGGCCTTTGCGCGTGCGAGCGTTTGTATGAGTGCGTTGGCCACGCACGGGCAGCGCGCGACGATGCCGCAACCCGCGATAGCAACCGATGTCCATCAAGCGCTTGATGTCCATCTGCACACGCTTGCGCAGGTCGCCTTCGATCTCTCCCTGCGTTTCCAGAATGGCACGAATCCGGCTCAGTTCATCTTCACTCAGGTCTCGTACGCGAGTGTCGAGATTGACGCCG
>DATENQ010000432.1:0-4056 GCA_035275005.1 Pyrinomonadaceae bacterium
CCGCTCTCGCCCAATACGTTGACGGGCGGCCACGGAGTGCCGCCCCTACAAGGAAGCAACAATGGCAACAACGTTTGCAATTGAACCACAACCTGGAATCGCGTTAGGCGTGCCGATTCCGGAAGCTCGCCCGGTGATCGAGCTGGAACACATCCACAAGATCTACACGATGGGCGATGTTGAAGTTCACGCGCTGCGCGGCGTTTCGCTGACGATTCGTGAAGGCGAGTTCGTAGCGATCATGGGCGCTTCGGGATCCGGTAAATCAACCACCATGAATATCATCGGTTGCCTCGATCGTCCGACACGCGGGAGTTATATCCTCGACGGCGAAGACGTTTCGCAGCTTTCGAAAGACGAGCGCGCCGATATTCGCTGCCAGAAGATCGGCTTTGTCTTTCAGGGTTTCAACCTGCTATCGCGCACGTCGGCCCTCGAAAACGTCGAGCTGCCGATGTTGTACCTCGGTGTTGACTCAGCGACGCGTCACCAGCGAGCGTTGGAAGCGCTGGCAGCGGTTGGACTGGCGGGTCGCGAGCAGAATCATCCGAACCAGTTGTCAGGTGGACAGCAGCAGCGTGTCGCTGTCGCGCGTTCACTCGTCAACAATCCGGCGTTGATACTCGCGGACGAACCAACCGGTAACCTCGACTCGCGCACGTCTGTTGAAGTGATGGAAATCTTTCAACGCCTGAATCGTGAACGAGGCATCACCCTCGTGCTCGTCACGCACGAACCAGACATCGCGCAATACGCAAGTCGCGTAGTGGTCTTCAAGGACGGCAAGATCAAGTCGGACCAGCCGGTTCGGAATCCGCGCGACGCGGCTGAAGAGCTGAAGAACCTGCCGGTGATCGACGATGAAGACGACGAGGAGTAAAGATGAACCTACTGATGATTATTCGCGTCGCCTTTCGTGCTCTTATTCGTAACAAGATGCGCGCGGCCCTGACTATGCTCGGTATCATCATCGGCGTCTCCGCCGTGATCGCGATGGTGAGCATCGGACAAGGTGCGTCGGCGTCTGTGCAGGCGCAGATCGAGAGTATCGGTACCAACCTGCTCTTCGTCAGCGCCGGCGCGCAGAACGTCGGCGGCGTACGTAGTGGCACAGGCGACACCGGCACCAACACGCTGACTGTCGACGATCTCCAGGCGATCAAGCGTGAAGTGCCGAGTGTCTCGATGGTAACTCCCTCCGTGAACGCGAGATCGCAACTCGTCGCGGGCAACATGAACTGGAATACCTCGGTCACGGGTGTGAGCGAAGAATATCCCGAGATCCGCAAGTGGCCGGTAGGGAGTGGCGCGTTCTTTACTGATGCTGATGTGCGCACCGCCGCTCGCGTCATCGTGATTGGACAGACGTTGGCTGACAGTCTGTTTCCCGGAACCGACCCGATCGGCCAGGATCTTCGCGTGATGAATCTGCCGTTTCGAATCGTCGGTGTGATGGCCCGCAAAGGACAGGATGCACAGGGACGCGATCAGGACGATGTCGCTTTTGCGCCGTATACAACAGTGCAGAAGAAGATCCTGGGACGAGACCGCGTTCAGATTGCTTACGTCTCCGCGATTTCACAGGACGCCACTTATACGGCGCAATCGCAGATTACGGACTTGCTGCGCCAGCGTCACAAGCTCACTGCAAATGAGCCGGACGACTTTACCGTTCGAAACATGACCGACATCGCCGAAGCTGCGAATGAGACCAGCAAAACGATGACGATCCTGTTGGCCTGTATCGCGGGCGTGTCACTACTCGTCGGCGGCATCGGCATCATGAACATCATGCTCGTGTCAGTCACCGAGCGCACCCGCGAGATCGGCATTCGCATGGCAATCGGCGCGCGTTCGTCTGCTGTTCGCAGTCAGTTTTTGATCGAGTCGATCGTGCTGAGCCTGACAGGCGGCACCATAGGCATCATCCTCGGCGTCGCTCTGTCATTAGCAATTCCGGCGTTCCTGGGCTGGCCCACACTGGTATCGATGATGGCCGTCGTCGGCTCGGTCCTCTTCTCCGCGGCGGTAGGAATCTTCTTCGGCTACTACCCCGCTCGCAAAGCCGCCTCGCTCGATCCAATCGAAGCGCTGCGGTATGAATAGCGCCACGGATTCACACGGATATACACGGATCAAGCAGATCTTCTGATCTGTGTTATCCGTGTATATCCGTGGCTTAAAACCTGCCCTTCGGTTAACATGCGCCGCATGCATCGAAGAACACTCCTTGTTCTTTTCTTAACATTCAGTCTTCTTCCTGGTTCCGTTGCCTTCGCTCAACGGACACCGCCCACAGCACAAAAAAGACCGCGGCTGGTGCTGCTCATTGTGGTGGACCAGTTTCGTTATGACTATCTCGAGCGCTTTGGGGATTTGTTTGTTGCGAATGGGTTCCGGCGGTTGTTGCGTGATGGAGCGTCGTGGACGCAGTCCAATTACGATCATATGCCGACCTATACGGCGCCGGGGCACGGGACGATGATGACCGGCGCTTATCCTGCCGAGACGGGAATAATCGGCAACGAGTGGCTGGACCGCGCTTCAGGTAAAAGAGTGACGAGTGTTTCAGACGAAACAGTGAAGACGTTGGGTGGCGGACCAAACGAGATGGCGTCCAGTCCATCACGTTTAATGACGTCAACAGTCGGCGACGAGCTGCGACTCGCAACCAACGACCGCGCGAAAGTGATCGGAATCTCCGTCAAGGATCGTTCAGCGATTCTTCCGGCGGGCCGCCATGCAAATGCCGCGTATTGGTTCAGCACCATGTCCGGCAACATGGTGTCGTCTACCTACTACTTCAACCAATTACCGGCCTGGGTGACGACTTTCAACGCCACACGATCGGCAGACAAGTACTTCGGCGCCAAATGGGAGCGATTACTCCCGGAAGATGAATACATAAAGCGCGCCGGACCAGACTCGCCCTCATGGGAGGCTGTCAGCGGTTCGGGAGATACCAACGCCTTCCCGCATACGATCACTGGCGGCGCGACATCCGTCGGACAAGCGTTCTACTGGGGTCTCGACTATTCGCCGTTTACCAATGAGATGCTCGTCTCGTTCGCTCAGCAGGCGATTGTCAACGAGCAATTGGGTCAGGACGACGATACTGACGTGCTGACGGTTAGTTTTTCAGCGAATGATTACGTTGGACATCGCTATGGTCCATACAGTCAGGAAGTCATGGACGTCACGCTCAGAGTCGATCGCCAGATCGCAACGCTGCTCGATTTTGTTGATGCGCGCGTGGGGTTGTCGAACACGGTGGTAGCGTTCACTGCGGATCACGGCGTGTCTCCGATTCCGGAACACGCGGCGACACTCGGTTTGGGTGGCGCGCGACTGAAGACCGCGGATCTTTTCGCAGCGGTCAGCAAGGCGCTGAGCGCAAAATACAATCCGCAGGGCAAGTCACCAGATCCGTCTGCCGATTACCTGCTGAAGTACAGCGAAGGTACATGGATGCGGGAGTATTTCATTAACGGCAATCTCTACTTCAACTACGACGCGCTGAGACGTGATGGTGTGAATATCGAAGAGATGTCGCAGGTGGTTGTCGCGGCCGCGCTGACAGTGCCTGGCGTGGCGCGTGCGTTTAGTCGCACTCAATTACTGCGCGGCGCGACGTCGATCACGGATCCGATCGAGCGTCGCGCGCTGCATGGTTTTTCTCCGTCACGTAGTGGAGATGTCGTGGTTGTGCCCGAGCCGTATAAATATCTGGGCGACACCATCACAGCAACACACGGCTCACCATATTCCTACGACACACACGTGCCGACGATCATCATGGGAACAGGCGTCAAACCCGGGCAATACTTCGAAGCAGCGACGCCCGCCGACATCGCGCCAACACTGTCGGCGCTGCTCCGCATAACAGCGCCAAGCAACGTCACGGGGCGTGTCTTAATAGAAGCGCTGAGAAAATAAGAGAGGTTTAGAGAACAAGTCAGTTAGCTAGAACAAGTCAGTTAGCTAGAACAAGTCAGTTAGCTAGAACAAGTCAGGAAGAGGGGCTTGCCCCCGCTGCTGATGGAACTCAATCAGCGG
>DATENQ010000433.1:0-5908 GCA_035275005.1 Pyrinomonadaceae bacterium
GATCTCCCTCGACGGGACGGACGATCAGGTTTCCCTTCCGGTTAACATCAAAGTAGCCAGCGGCCCAGTTTTCGATTCCATAAGTTTCGAGCGTTTGCTCGATTGCCGTGGTCAATTAGCGGTCTCTCCCTGCCTTAAAAAATGCGACTTGAACGATATTGATGCCTTTAGCTGAAACCACAGATGTACATTTCCGAATCGAGTTGCGGAGTTGTTGTTTGGGTGGAACGCTTTAGCCGCGCAATGTAACAGAAAATGGCCGTTGCGGTCTATAACTTTTTAATCCGTAGATTGCGCAGATTTTGCGGCAATCTGTGTAATCTGTGGACAAAGTTTTTCGGTCCGGGCTTGACATCATTTCATCCGTGGCTATAATCGCAGTTTTTTACGTGAAGCCTTTCAATGCCGCACGACTGTTTTCTCAAAGTCGTTAAGCACGCCGACATACTTCGCACCAAACTCCGCTCCGGGGCGAAGAGCACCCCCAACACTCGCTTAATCTTTCAGGAGATCAAATGAACCCTAAGACTGTCTTGAAATATGCTTCTGACCAGGGCGCCAAGTTCGTTTCTGTTCGTTTCACGGATTTGCCCGGCTCCTGGCAACACCTTACCTTTCCCATCGCCGAACTTGGAGAGGAGCAGTTCGAAGACGGCTTCGGATTCGACGCGTCTTCGATTCGTGGCTGGGCTGCGATTCACGAGTCAGACATGTTGCTCGTTCCGGACGCCACCCGCTTCTGGATGGATCCGTTCGCGGAACAACCAACGCTCTGCTTGATCGGCAGTGCCGTCGATCCGATCACCAAGGAAGGCTATGCATTCGATCCGCGCTCGGTCGCGCAGCGTGCGGAGAGTTATCTCAAATTCACGGGCCTGGCCGACACGTCTTACTTCGGTCCCGAAGCAGAGTTTTTCGTGTTTGACTCGGTCAAGTTTCACAACGATCAGCATTCAGCAGGGTTCTCGATCGACTCGGATGAGGCACACTGGAACAGCGGGCGTGATGCAAACGAGTTTTCGGGATCGAATCTCGGTTATCGCATTCGTCCGAAGGAAGGCTACGTGCCGGTTCCGCCGACCGATTCGCTGACCGATTTGCGTTCCGAGATCTCGCTCACGTTGGCGAAGTGTGGCGTCACTGTCGAGTGTCACCATCACGAAGTGGCCACCGCGGGTCAGTGTGAAATCGACTTCCGCTATTCCACCCTGTTGGGGACGGCAGATAATCTTCAGATATTTAAATACGTAGTTCGCAATACTGCACACCAGTTTGGGAAGACCGCGACGTTCATGCCGAAGCCTTTGTTCGGCGATAACGGTTCGGGAATGCACTGTCACCAATCGCTATGGAAGGGTGAGAAACCGCTCTTTGCCGGCGATGGTTATGCCGGGCTGTCTGAGACCGCGAAGTTTTACATCGGCGGTTTGTTAAAGCATGCGGCGGCGATCGTGGCTTTTGCCGCGCCCACGACGAACAGCTACAAGCGTCTAGTTCCGGGTTTTGAAGCGCCTGTGAATCTCGCGTACTCCGCGCGTAATCGTTCGGCTGCGATTCGTATTCCGATGTTCTCGACGAATCCGAAACTGAAGCGGTTGGAGTTTAGGCCGCCCGATCCGTCGTGCAACGCGTATCTCGCGTTTTCGGCAATGTTGCTGGCAGGTCTGGATGGCGTTCAGAATCGGATCGATCCGGGTGATCCACTCGAGAAGGACATCTACGATCTCTCGCCCGAAGAGTTGAAAGACGTGCCGACGTTGCCGGGTTCGCTCGACGATTCGTTGAAGGCGCTCGAGGCCGATCACGATTTTCTGTTGAAGGGCGACGTATTCAGCCCGCAACTGATCGACCGCTGGATCAGCTACAAGCGCGATCGCGAGATCACGCCGCTGCGCATGCGTCCGCATCCGCTGGAATTTTCGCTGTATTACGATATTTAATTAGCCGCAGATGAACGCGGATAAACGCAGATTAGCGACAATCAGCGTTTATCCGCGGCTCCAATGCCTAAAAGTGAAACGAATCTCGAATTTCTGCTCCGCGATCTGCCCGATCAGAATAGCGCCCGTCTCTTCATCGATCGCGTCGCGAAGGATCAGCCGCGCGCACATCAAAATCTCCTGAGACAGCCTGCGTTGCTCTCAGACGTGCTCGCCCTCGCCGCCTGGAGCCCGCTGCTGGCCACCACCCTCGAACAAAACTCCGAATATCTCTCGTGGCTCTCGCGCGAGCGCGCCGATCCGCGTGTCAGAACCTGCGACGAATTAAAAGAAGCGCTGGCACGTTTTGCGCTCATGAACACTTCTCTGAATCCGCAGGTGTTGCTCGCACGTTTTCGCCGCCGCGAGTTGCTGCGCACTTACCTGCACGACATCCGTCGCGCTCAAACCCTCGTCGAGACGATGGAAGAGTTGTCGAACCTGGCTGATGCGATTCTCGATTACGCACTCAGTCTCGCGCGTCAGGATCTCGACAATCGCTACGGCTTGCCGCGTCGTGTCGACGAGCGCGGTCGCACAGCGACTGCCGAGTTCTGCGTTATCGCACTCGGCAAGCTCGGTTCGATGGAACTTAACTACGCGTCGGACATCGATCTCGTCTTTCTCTATTCAGACGACGGCACCACGGCGGGTACAGGCGAGCGGGGCGAGGTCAGTAATCGCGAATACTTCGTGAAGCTGTCCGAAACGATCGCGCGCCTGGTTGGACAATCGGGCGGTGAAGGTGCGGCGTATCGTGTCGATCTGCGGTTGCGCCCGCACGGCCGCGACGGTGCGCTTGCGTGCTCGTTGCAGGAAGGCGTCCGTTATTACATGAGCACGGCGCAGGACTGGGAACGACAAACGCTGATTCGCTCTCGCGCCGCAGCCGGGTCAGCAGAACTGTTTACACGATTCAAGGAATTCGTCACGCCTTCTGTTTTTCGACCAGACGTCTCAGTTAGCGGAGCGCTCGCGAGTGTTCGTCTCGCTAAGCAAAAGATCGATCGACAGGTCGAGAAGAAGAGCGGCTTTAACGTCAAACTCGGTCGTGGCGGAATTCGAGAGATCGAGTTTATTGCGCAGGCGCTCCAGTTGGCCCATGGCGGTCGCGACGAATGGTTGCGTGTGCCGCACACGCTCGTAAGTCTCGGCAGGCTCGCCGATCGTGGCTTCACCACACATCCCGAACACAGCCAGCTATCCGAAGCCTACACGTTTCTTCGCACGCTCGAGCACCGGTTACAGATGGAGCACGGGCTCCAAACGCATACCGTTCCCGAAAACGACGAGACACAGTCATTGCTCGGACGTCGCATGGGCCTTTCCAGCTCGAAGGAATTCCTCGTTGCTTTGAAGATGCACACCGCTCACGTGCGCAGCACCTACGATCGCCTGTTTGCCGAGATCGAGAAAACGCCGGAAGCGATTATTGACGATACCTCACAACTCGTCGGCGACATTTCAACGGACATGGTCGTTGCGATGGACTGCGCGCGCATACTCGCCGAGCGCATGGATTCGAAGTGGGAAGGAAAAACAAAATCGCTCGCTAACCTGATCCTCTCGCTCGCGGGCAAGTCGCTCAATCCGCATCGCGCGTTGCTCCAGGTATTTCGTGTTTCCGCTTCACTAGCCAAAACAGACGAACGCTTCATCATCACCGAAACGAACCTCGAAACGTTGCTGCAATTGTGTGGCGCCTCCGATCCGTTTGCGGAAAGGATTGCGGCACATCCGGCGCTGGTCGCTTCGCTCGGCGCCTCAGCCGTGACGGCTTTGCGTCGCGACTATCGCGCGATACTGCGCACCGCGATCGATGCCGAGCGCAGTTTCCCCGCCGAGCTCGCCGCACTGCGTTTGCAGTGGTCTGAGTTGCTCGTCGAAATCGGCGCGCTCGACGTTGCGAACGAGCTTTCAATCTTCGAAACAAACCAGTTGCAAACCGAACTTGCCACGGCGAGCATGAACGTTTCATATCTCATCGCTCGTCGTGAAATGGCGCGACGTTACGGTTCGTTCAGTGGTGGTCCAAGAGTGGCGTTCTACGGCCTGGGACGACTCAGCACCGGCGGCGTCGACTACGGTTCCGATCTCGACATTCTCATAACTTACGACTCGCTGGTCCCTTCTCCCATCAAAACTCTAACGCAGGACGAAACCTACTCGCGCCTGGTGGAACTGATGATCGCCGCACTTTCCAGCATCACTCGCGAAGGTTATCTCTATCGCGTCGATATGCGTTTGCGCCCACACGGAAAGAATGGACCACTCGTCACAAGTGCGGAAGGTTTTCTCGATTACCTGAAAGAGCAGAGCGCGCCCTGGGAGTGGCTGGCTTATGCCAAGCTGCGTTCGGTTGGCGGCGATCAGGAGCTCGGCAAGATGGTCGAGACACACGCGCGTCATCGCATTCACGCAAACGCATCGCGGCTCGATCCGAAAGAGTTAAAAGACGTGACGCGCCACGTCAGGGAAAGACTTGAGAAGGAGAAAGGCGCGCGCGGCAGGAAACCAGGTACTGACATCAAGTATGGCCCGGGGGGAATGCTCGACGTTTACTTTGCGTCTCGCTATTTGCAGTTGCGTGATGAAGTGCTTGATGAAGGCGAGGACCGATCGACGGCGTTCACACTCGAGAGTCTGCGCGAAGAAGGATCGCTTAGTGAAGACGATTTTGTCGTGTTGAGCAGCGGTTACAGCTTGTTACGCTCGATCGATCACAACCTGCGATTGATCATGCACCGCTCGACGCGCCTGCCGGATCCGAATCACGTTGCTGCAAAAGACGTGGCCACACGCGCCGGTTTCAGCTCCGTTCCCGAAATGCAACAAACACTTACCGAACAGATGCGCGCGATCCGGGAAACTTACAATCGGATCCTCGACTAAGCTCTGTGTTCATCCGTGGCCTTATTCTCGTACCAGCAGCGCGTACACCATTGGTGTGTCGCCTGCCGTTCCTCGAGCGAGTATTCCGCCGGGGCGGGAAGTCGTTTAACAACCTCGCGCTCCTCGTCGGTCAGTTCAGACCACGTTTTCATTCTTGGTTTTTCACAACGCGGGCACTTCATATAAATATTTACTACCAAACAGACCTCGTGTAACTTAGCAATAGCGCGACGGGAAACCAAGTGTACGCGGTCGCGCATCAACGTCTCGGAGAACGGTTAACGGAGAACAAATGTTTCGAATAAAGGCCTCCTACGCGGATCAACTGGAATTACGGACCACCATTGAAAAGGCCCGTGAGTTTTTCGGGGAGCTCCGTAATTTTGCGGATCTGATGCCCGGCATCGAAGGGATACGCAAAGAAGCCGGCGGCATCATGCGTTGGGCGGTCCGCGCGGAAGTGCCGATTATCGGCGCGGTGCACGCGACTTTTACGGTGGAGAAAACGGAAGATTCTCCCGAACGTCTCGAGTGGTCACCCGCTCGCTCCGAAATGAAAAACTACCTGCGCTACGCGGCTGCTTTTGAAGAGCGCGGACATAAGGTCTTGATAAAGATCGTCCAGCACGTCGAGCTGCGTCGACAGCACGCCAAAGACCTGCACCGCTTTGCGATCCTCGTCGGCGAGGGGGCAATAAGTGCCGAAATGCAAAAACGCGTCCGAGAAATGATCAAGACCTTTCTCGAACGCGCCCGCGTAAAACTGGAAACCGAAGAACCCATGGACCAGGAAGCGATCCTCGATTCACCGGCCTAACCAGCGGGGGCAAGCCCCTCTTCCTGACTTGTTCTTCTCTTTACTTTCGTAATTCTTCTTTCCTGCTCTCATCCCTACGCTCTCTACAAGAATGAACAAGTGAGGAAGAGGGGCTTGCCCCGCTGAACGCTCTACAAGAATGAACAAGTGAGGAAGAGGGGCTTGCCCCGCTGAACGCTCTACAAGAATAAACAAGTGAGGAAGAGGGGCTTGCCCCGCT
>DATENQ010000434.1:0-4796 GCA_035275005.1 Pyrinomonadaceae bacterium
AAGCACGCCTCCGAACCGGCTGACATGTCATAATGGGCCATTTTCTTGGAAAATCTGATGAAACGAGCCATCGTTATTCTCGGTCTTAGCCTGTTTTTTATTCTCACGACCCGTGTTTTGGCGGCCGGAGAGGGACCAACAGGGACGGACGTTCATGGGCTGGATCCAGCGGTGCTCATCGGCATCGCCGTTATGCTCGTGATCGCGAAGCTGGGCGGCGAGGTGTTTGAACGCATGCGGCAGCCGGCGGTGCTGGGCGAGCTCTTTGCGGGCATCCTGTTGGGCAACTTAGTCATACTCGGTATTACGGGCGCTGAACCGCTTAAGACGAATGCGACCGTTGCGGCGCTGGCCGAGTTTGGCGTGATCATTCTGCTGTTTGAAGTCGGGCTCGAATCCGATTTGCGGGAGATGATCGAGGTCGGCTGGTCGTCGTTACTGGTCGCGGTCCTTGGTGTTATTGCGCCGTTCTTTCTGGGCTGGGCCGTTTCCGCTTATTTCATTCCGGACGAACCTCGCCTGGTCCACATCTTTATTGGCGCGACCCTCTGCGCGACCAGCGTCGGCATCACTGCCCGCGTGTTCAAAGACCTCGGCAAGCTCAATACACGCGAGGCACGAATCATCCTTGGCGCGGCAGTAATCGATGACGTGCTTGGCTTGCTGATTCTCGCAGTGGTAGCCGGAGCCATTAAAGCTGCCGGAACGGGCGCGGCGCTTTCGATGTTTGACGTCGGCATGATCGCGCTCAAGTCATTTGCATTCCTGATCGGATCGATTGCGGTCGGACTGCTCATGGTGCCGCGCATGTTGCGTGGCGCAGGGCGTCTGGAGACACGAGGTGTTTTGCTAACGCTCGCGATTTCGTTTTGCCTCGTGTTGTCGTGGGCTGCGGCAAAGGTTGGACTGGCGCCGATCGTCGGTGCATTTGCAGCAGGACTCATTCTTGATGAAGTGCACTACAGACCGACCGGCGGTAGAAAAGAGCGTGACCTTCACGATCTGTTGCAGCCTGTGAGCACGGTGCTGGTCCCGATCTTTTTTGTGTTGATGGGATTGAAAGTTGACTTACGACTCTTCACGCGCGTTGACATTCTTGGCTTAGCTATCGCACTAACGCTGGCTGCGATCATCGGTAAACAGATCTGTGCCTTCGGTGTTGTCGAGCGTGGGATTAATCGTCTGGCTGTTGGTTTGGGAATGATCCCGCGTGGTGAGGTTGGTCTGATATTCGCAGGCATTGGTGCAACATTGATGTTGCCGTCAGCGAGCGGTGAAAGTGTACCGGTGATTAGCTCGGCGATTTTCGGAGCAGTTGTTATCATGGTCGTCATCACGACATTGATCACGCCGATTGCTTTGAAGTGGTCACTGGGGCGAGGTGTAAAGAAAAAGCGCGCGAACAAACGGGAGGGCTAGC
Organism: Pyrinomonadaceae bacterium; assembly: GCA_035275005.1. Lineage (GTDB taxonomy): Bacteria > Acidobacteriota > Blastocatellia > Pyrinomonadales > Pyrinomonadaceae > PSRF01. Next base: position 1,421 of record DATENQ010000434.1, read on the forward strand.
AGGATGGCAACAAAGAAGGACCAGCACAAAGCAGGTATTCCATCAAAACCACGCGGACAGCAAACAGGGTTCGCAGGTAACCCGGATCAGAATCGTGAGGAGATGAAAAAAACACCCGCGCTGCGAGGGCGTCGCAAGCGGGCAAATAAGATGTTTGGCGACTCTTCAGAGCAACACGTTGCAACTGACGCTACGAAACCGAGCACCAACTCTCCATCGACCGTCGTTAACATGGGTATGAAAAAGCACAGGAAAAACCAGGCTTAAGCCACGGATTACACGGATTCATTCACGGATTTTTGTTTTAATCTGTGTATGTAAATCCGTGTAATCCGTGGCTAAAAAGTCTCCGCCAACTAAATAACTGGATTCGTGTCTATATTCGTCAATGGAGCCCGGTGACGACGATCTAATCAAACGCGCTCAAGCAAACGACCTCGATGCGTTTTGCAAGCTCGCTGAACGCTACGCGCGGCGCATTCATCTGCTTGCTTCTCACTACTGCCGCAACGCTCAGGACGCTGAGGATCTTTCGCAGGAAGTCTGGTTGAAAGCTTACCAGGCGGTCCGAACGTTTCGCTCTGATTCTTCCTTTTACACCTGGCTGCGCCGGATCACGATCAACGCCTTCCTCAATCATCGAAGGTCGAGTTTCTTTCGTCGTCGTGGACAGACAATGGCGGTCCAGATGATGCCACTTGATTCGGACACGCCGGAGACGTTTTTCGAATCACGTTCGGATTCACCGGAAAATATTTACAACAAGTTACTTTTCGAGAATGTAGTTAGCGCGCTCTCTGAGTTGACGCCGTCGCAGCGGCTGGCGTTTCTGCTGCGTCACTATGAGGGAATGACTTACGACGAAATAGCCAACGCAATGAATTGTTCTACTGGAACAGTGAAGAAAGGCGTGTCGCGCGCAATCGGAAAACTGCGCGCGCGGCTGTCGGCGGAAGCTGAAGAGCCGGAAGCACTGAGTGAACGGAGCGTTTGTAATGCACAACTGTAAGGAAACGAAAGAGCGACTGATTGAGATTGCGTTGGATGAAGCAGTGTTGCCGGCGGACGTGAGCCGGTGTGTCGAGTGCCGCGCGGAATTTGAAGCGCTCAACGCAACTCTGCGCGCAACGGCCCGATTGCGCGACACGGTGATGCTGCCGAATGGTTACGAGGCACGGCTACGCGACAGACTGTTTCACGCAAACGCGCAAAGGCGGAAAGATAGACGCAAAGAAGAGTTCGCTCGTCTCTTTGCACCTCTGCGACTTTGCGTGAGAAGTGTTCCGGTGCCACTTGGCGTCGTGGTGATCCTTCTCTTCCTGCTTCTATTTGCATTTCGACCATCAGTCGCTCCATCTCAGAATCCGATCGTCGTTCATGTTCCTGTCGAAGTTCCCGTGGTCCAGGGAAAAACCGTCACGCAAGTTATTTATCGAGACCGCCGCCGCACGTCGAAACCCTCAAAGCGCGCCGCCATTGCTCCCGCACCTCAAACCACTTTTGCGCGCTCCCAGCCCATCAATCTCGATGGCTTCAAACCAACCGACGAGGTCAAACTCACGGTCATCAAAGGAGGCATCCCGAATGAGAAGTAGGATCTGGATCCTTCTGCTGTTATTTCACTGCCTGGGCTTTGCCGTCTCGGCGCAAAATCCCGCCAGGCGACAACTCATCATGCAGATTTCCAGCGGCGGCTTCGTCGCCTTTAAAAGCGAAACTTCCGGCAGCAAAGACCTGGCCGATGGCAAGTCGCTTGCAGCGCTGCTCTACGCACAGGCATTTGCCGGCGACAATCGAATCATTCATCGTGTCATCACCGACGCTCAGCAAAACGTCATCTTTGGTTACGACCTTTGGGTAAGCGCCGATCCGCTCACGAAAAAATTCAGCCTTGCGGTGTTCCCGGCTGACGAAGCATTTCGCAGGAGTTTTTTCAAAGACTTCACCTCACCGCGACCGGGTAGCGCGTTCGCCACGTTTCCGAAGTCAACCACACCGCAGACGCTCGACGACGGCGACGCCGTCTCACTCGATCTCCTCGTCAACGCAGAATCGGGCGTGAAGATAGTCGACGTTGTCAGCGTCACTTTCGATCGCTCCACCTTGCATGACAGTCATCCTGAATCAGCGCCAAAAGACTTCACGCTCGATGCAGTTGCGCTCGGTGTGAAGAACTACAGTCTGCTGATCAACGGCAATCTGGTGAACAAGAGCAAGTCGAGCATCGGGTGCACGGGCGCGCTACTCTGGCTGTACGTGCCGGACCGTGGCCGTTTTATTTTCTCCCTCGTGCCGCGCGAAGGATACGACTTTACAAAGATCGCGGTGCTTGACGAAAACAAGATCGAGTTTACGGTGAATGGCGAACGGTACGAGTGGGTTTCCGGCGCTTCTATCCTGCCTAACGGCGGCACGTGGAACCTGTGGGTGCTGCACGACACCGGATACACGCCGCTGTTTGGTCCGCAAATGGCTCTTCCGAGAAGCGCAATAAAGAAAGCTCCGAACGTTTTTGAAAAGCTCGAAGGAGCGCTTACCAAACAAGGCATTGAGCTCACGGTCACACTCCCGACAGGAAAACCAAAAGCGCCTGACGTTCCGCAGCGCGTGATGGTCGGCGGTGCCGATAGCATGGAAAATCTTTTGCCGAAGAGTCCTTAGTTCTTACTAAGTTTCCCCGCTCACGTTAACTGAGAAACACACGAGTTCAGCAGTCGCTGAGCATGGGTTACGTGTGTGCTTACTGTTGAGGAGATGCAAATGAACAGAACTCTTTTTCTCGTCACAATCATCGCGATTTTAATGACGCCGGTGTTTGCTCAATCGCAGGACCTGAAGAAGTTTGAAGTTGCGGGTGAGTTCACCACGCTCGAGCGTAAAGATGTTACCGGGCAACGAACTGAGCCCGGTTTTGGTGGCAGGTTTACTTTCAATCTCAACCAGATTGTCGCGCTCGAGGCGGCGGGTTACTTTTTTCCGAAGAGCTGTTTTCAGTGCCGGAACAACGGGCGCATAACAGAGGGACTTGCGGGGGTCAAAGTTGGTAAACGATTTGAGAATTGGGGCATCTTTGCAAAAGCTCGACCGGGCGTGGTCAGTTTCAGCGAGGGCACGTTCAGCGTGGTCGACAATCCTGCGAATCCGGCGTTCCCGATTCAATTTGAATTGAGCCGCCTGACGACGTTCGCGACGGATGTTGGTGGCGTGATCGAGTTTTATCCCTCAAAGCACATCGTGACGAGGTTTGATGCGGGCGACACGATCATGCACTTCAGAAAGCGCACCACGGACACAGTAATCTTCAATCCGATAACGCAGGAGATCAGCCTTGTGCCGACCACGATACCCGCCAGAACTACGCACCACTTTCAGTTCA
>DATENQ010000435.1:0-4789 GCA_035275005.1 Pyrinomonadaceae bacterium
TGACCTGTAGGGGCGGCACTCCGTGGCCGCCCGCGGTTATCAACAGCCATGATTCGCAAGACGGGCGGCCACGGAGTGCCGCCCCTACAGGTCAACCAACCCATTCGTTGAAGTTTCCGGAAAACAGGCGATGCACGTCGCGTGAGATCTCTTCAGTTGAAACGGCGCGGCCGCTGTCGAGCAGGCGCGCGTAAGAATCGTAGAGGGCGTCAGCGATCTCTTTGCGTGCGTGTCGCCATTTGTAGATAAGTTGTTCGAGCACGCGCGCGTCTGAGTGTTGTGGGATGAAGCTTGGGCCGAGCAGCTCAAAACGCTCGCGTGTGATCTCCGACACGATCGACGGATTATTCAGAAACCACCAACAACCAAACGGCATCAGGTTGTTGAACTTTCGCGCCGCCACGCATAGCTCGTGCTGGTTCTCGCGTGAAAGAAACGTCGCTAAAAATTTCACGTCGTGAAACTCCGCACACAACCTCTCGATCGCTTTCACATCCGCCCGGCCCACTCCATCCCCCGCCTCTCGAAGCTGTGGATTTACCTGTCGACGCACGCCGACCATCAGCGTAAGCGGAAGTCCGTGATCTTTCGCGGCGGGCAATACCACTTCGCGCAACATGCGATCGCGCGCGTCATCACTCGGAAACTGAAATTCAGCAGGCAACGAAGCCGCGAGGTAAACCGGATCGGTTCGCTGAATCCAGTCGTCGAGGAAACGTCGCGTCGAAAGCACGTCTCCGCCACCGTTCAAAAGACGATCCAATCGCAATGACGATCGAAAGCGGCGATCCAGATCGACGCCGTCTTTCCACATGCGCGCCTCCGCTTCGTCCAGCGGATCGTTGGTCATCACGACATCACTCACCAGCGCGAGATCGAAAACATGCTCGACGTGTTCGCGCACCGTTCGAGAGAGAAAGAACTCACGCGCCTCTTTCAAGTCTTCTGCGCGCGTATCGAGGCCAAACGCGTCCAGCACCGAGATCACTCCGCGCGCGGCTTCAGATACGGGCGAGTTCTCGACGAACAGCGTTTGCCATACGATGTCCGCCTGCTCTGTCTTACTCATCCCCCAAAATAGCTTGCTAGAGACCCTCGCAGTACGAAACATCTCTGCCACGAGGTAGTGATAAGTCAGCAGCTCATCGATGCCGAACAAGCACAGGTGCTCGAACGCGGGCGGAAAGATGTGCGTGTGAACGTCGGTCACGTAAGTTGAGTTGACGATTAGTTGAACCTGCGCGCGAAGCTCTTCCGCATCGCGCAGCAGCTCAGTTGACGTGACGTGATTTTCAGTAGACGTGACCATAAGTTTAATACGGAATCTTCGGCGCTCTCGCATCCATCGGATCGGCCCAACGATCGTTCGGGATTATCGGAGTCCAACCCGGCCGCAGCGGATCGCGATCGTAAGCATATGAGCCAAGACGACGGTACAGATCACGATACGCGCCGACTTTGTCGTGATCGAGCTTAACTCCGAGGCCGGGCCCGGATGGTACCGCAATCGCGCCCTGTTCGTACTTCAGCTTGCCGCCTTCGATGATGTCGTCAGTCAGATGATGGTAATGCGCGTCCGCTGCAAACGACAGGTTCGGAATCACTGCGCCGAGGTGCAACATCGTGGCGAGCTGAATGCCGAGTTCGCCGGACGAATGCACAGCGACCTCGAGTTGAAACGTTTCACAGACGCCCGCCGCTTTGACGCAAGCACGAATGCCGCCCCAGAAAGTCGTATCCAGCAGCACCACGTCAACCGCCCTGTTCAAGACATTGGCTGCCAGCTGTTCGAAATTTATCACGACCGTGTTCGTCGCGAGCGGCATACGGACTTTCTCGCGAACGCGGCGCATGCCGGTTAAGCCAAACACCGGATCCTCAAAATAATCGTTTCGAATATTTCTGATCTCGTGGCCAAACCAGATTGCCGTTTCGGTGGACCACACAACGTTCGGATCAATCCTGAACCGATCGCCGTCGAGCGCCTCAGCCAGTGCGCGATAGCACTCGAGTTCATACTTCGGCGAGAACACTCCACCTTTCAGCTTGTGCGAAGTGAAACCATAACTCTCTTTCAATGATCGAGCGGATTCAACGAGCTGCTCGATCGTTCTTACTTCGCCTTTGCCATCCCGCGGATTCGGATAACGGAAGAACAAGTATGAAGCGAATGGCACACGCTCGCGCAAACGTCCGCCCAGGATCTCGGAAACGGACACGCCCCACTTTTGGCCCAGAATATCGAGACATGCAAACTCGATCGCGGCCAACATTAGCATGCGGTTGTTGTAGAGCGACGCTGTCGGATTCGAGATGAGGAATCTCAGCTCTTCGAGCCGCGCCGGATCGTGTCCAACGAGATACGGCTTGAGCGCGCGAAAGGCCGCTTCCGCCGACTCACCGCCCCCACCCATCTCACCTAGACCAATTAACCCCTCATCGGTCTCAACTTCAACAATCGTGCGCACGAAGCGCCCCCAATGACACCCATTCGCATGACGCAGCGGCGCCTCGATTGGAACAGTCACCGTCGTAGCTCGTATGTCAGTAATTTTCATCGGATATTTAGCCACGGATTTCACGGATAAACACGGATTGATTTATCTGTGTTCATCCGTGAAATCTGTGGCTGATAAAACGTTACCATTCGAGAGCTTTAGCCTTATATTCCTCTAACGTCTTCGCAGGTTTTTCTACACCAACCGGCAGCGGCCGCTTCGCAAAAGTCTGAAAGTAAAGCAAACACGCGTCACGCCACCAAACCGCTTCGCGCTCCTGTATCGCTAACTTCTTGCTAATCACCTCATGCCGCTCCGGATCGATCACGCCCGACAACGAAGCCCAGGTAGCACGCGTCGCCCGCACCCAATCGACTCCGCTTTGATAGTGCAAAGCGAGCTCGTCCCAAAGCGTGCGCCCCGATTTCATCCTGTGGTCCCATCGTACATGATGAAACCAAAGCAGAAACTCCTCCGGACACGTCCGCACATCAGCAAACCGCTGCGCTACCGGACGATGATACTGGCTAACCGTGTTGCTGCCAGTCTTCGTTCGATCAAAACCGATCCCAAACGCATCCGCCTTGTGATAATAGACCGGGTTCCAATCCTCGCGCTTCTCCGTGTCCCACCACGGAGCCGGCCCGTAATGATGCCCGCCCCAAAACAGATGATGCAGCCCGAGCGGAGTCATGTAGTTCACAACCGCCTCGTGCGACTCGAGCATCAGCCGCACGATAGTCGCAACCGCTCGATCGTCATGCGTCAGCGTCATCCTCGTCCATTCAGTCGCGATTTGCTTTGACGAGATGTCCACGTTCCACGCCAGTCGCCCGAATGCATACCAGTTTGCCTGTAACAGATCATGCCCGGTCCAATTTCGATCCGTGCCAGTGTTCGCAACTCCCGCGATCCCATCTATCACCTTCGTGACAGTCGAACCACGACCAGTCGCGAACGTGTCAGCGTCGAGAAACTCGCGCCACATCGTTCCGAGAAAAACAAAGTGATTCGAAAACCCGAGATACTCCTGCGTGATTTGCAACTCAGGCATTAGCGGCGTGCGCGGCATGGCGCCGAAGAGCGGATGAAACGGTTCGCGCGGTTGAAAATCGATTGGGCCATTCTTCACTTGCAGCAGCACGTTGGGCGCAAACTTTCCGTCAAACGGTTGCAGGTTTTCGTAAGCCGCGCCGGCGCGGTCGTAACCCGGCTTCATGTCGTAAACAAACGCGCGCCACATCACGATCCCTTTGTGCGGCGCGACGGCAGCGGCCAGCATGTTCGCGCCGTCTGCGTGCGTGCGATTGTACGTTCGTGGACCAGGCTGACCTTCGCTGTTTGCTTTGACGATGAAGCCGCCGAAGTCGGGAATCGCTTTGTAGATCTCGTCCGCCTTCTGCTTCCACCACCTAATCACAGACGGATCGAGCGGATCGGCAGTCGGCAAATTACTCAACTCCATCGGCGCCGAAAACCGTGCCGCGAGATAGACGCGAATTCCATACGGCCGGAAGACGTTGGCAATGGCTGCAACCTTCTCGATGTATTCCGCGGTCAGGATGCGTGCATTCGCGTTGACGTTATTCAGCACCGAACCGTTAATGCCGATCGAAGCGTTTGCGCGGGCGTAGTCGGTCAGTCGCGGATCGACGCGCTTTGGCAGTTCGTCCCAATTCCAAAGCGACTTTCCGGCGTAGCCTCGTTCGATGCTGCGATCGAGATTGTCCCAATGGTTAAGGATGCGCAGCTTCAAGCGTGGCTTTTGATCGATTTGCAAATGGTCGAGCGGTTGGTCGGTTTGAAGTAACCGTAAGAAGTGAAAAGTGCCGTAAAGTGCTCCGGTGCTGGTCGTCGAGGCAATCACGATCATGTCTCGACCGCTGTCTTTAACGGTGCGAATACGAAACCCTTCTGGTCCCAGGTTCTTCAGCTCAGTTTCCCAACGCAGTTTGCGAATCAGCGCTGACGACTCGGGCACACCCACGATCACCGAAGCATCGTCGCGATCTCCAACTATAACCGTAGTTCCCAGTAATCCAGTGCAACCAGCACTCAATTCCCTACGAATCACATCGAAGGTATCACTGTTTCCCTGAACCGAAATCGACTTGATCGACCGGCGATACTGCTCCACCGCCGGCGTCGAAAGTTGGTCGTAGCGCAGCCAAAGTCGATAACCGTCATCAGCCCTCACGCCCTGCGCAACACAGAGCAAGCCACAAAGAATCACAAACGACTTAATAAAAATCATGACCTCGGCGCAACTGTAGGGGCGGCACTCCGTGGCC
>DATENQ010000436.1:0-2719 GCA_035275005.1 Pyrinomonadaceae bacterium
TTCGCACTGAACTCCCCGCCTTCGCTTCAGTGGCTGTGAGCCTTTTGTCCGACGACTAGAGTCGCTTTCACAGAAAGCGCGAACTCTGCCTCATGCCTCTCTTCGTTTATTAATCGAGAGATCTCGCTGAACAATGCGGCCTTCGTATCGTCAGGTACGAGGGCCAGCCATTCGTGCATCAGGAACTCTGCGACAAGCGGAGAGCTAAGAAACTGTTCGCCCGACTCGAAGTCAAACTCCTCGATGCGCGTCCATGATTCGATGTCCTTGAGTCCCTCGTCATCTGCCAGGTGTTCGATGTCCGAGACCGTGGGCAGTTCGGTAATCAACTGTTCGACGTCGGATTCGCGATCGATGAGTCCGCTGTTGTGTAATGCTTCCCAGTAGATTGAGAAGAACTCGCCAAAACTTGAAGCGGTCGGTAACGTGAGGACAATGGTGGCGCCCGGCGCTGCGACGCGCACGATCTCGGAGAACATCTTACGCAAACGCTGGCGTGGGACGAGTGAAGCGTTGCCGATGACGAGGTCGAAGCGGTTATCTTTGAGATCGAGACTGTCGAGCTGGGAGGTCCTGAAAGTGATCTGTTCGTTGGTCGCGGTTGCTTTGGCGCGAGCCAGTTCGAGACACTCCGGGTTTTCGTCAACACAGAGCAGTTCGAGTTTTTCACCGGCGCGCTCCTGGAGCGCCAGCGCGTGTCCGCCGGTTCCGGCGGCGACGTAGAGCGCCGCGCCTTCTTTGGGAAGCTTTACGTGCTCGTCAATCAATTCGGCGAAACGCTCGCCCCAATCGGGAGCGATGAAAAGGTCTTGCAGGAAAGCCAGTTCCTTATCTGACTTTTTGTTATTCGTCGTCACTCTCAATATCCTCACCCTTGGTTTGTTCTTCTTCTGAAAAATACTTCCTGCCTCGCAGTTGTTCGGGCAGGCATTCCATCTCTTCCTTTGCGTCCGGATCGTGATGGACGTAACGATAGTCTTTGCCGTAACCGATCTGTTTCATCAACGGTGTGACGGCATTTCTCAAGTGTAGCGGCACCGGGACGCGAGCGGTTTCTTCCGCATCGATGCGGGCTGCGAAGTATGCACTCTTAACTCCGTTCGACTTCGGTGCGCGAGCGAGATAGATGGTCGCCTGCGAGAGTGGAAACAGTCCTTCGGGCAGGCCGATTAGTTGCACGATATCAGCGGCCGCAGCAGCCTGAACCATTGCCTGCGGATCCGCCAGGCCAATGTCTTCCGAAGCGAGGATGCAAAGTCGTCGCGCAATGTAGATGGGATCCGCGCCACCTTCGATCATTCGCGCCAGCCAGTAGAGTGACGCGTCGACGTCTGAGTTGCGCAACGATTTGATGAGCGCGGAAATCAGGTTGTAGTGTTCTTCGCCGCCTTTGTCGTAGGCGTAGTGAGCGCGACCGAGCGCTTCGATGACTGTTTGTTCCGTCACGGTTCTGACGCCGTCGGCGTCGGGAGTAGTGGATTCAACCGCCGCATCCAAAGCTGTCAGCGCTACGCGTGCATCGCCATTAGCTGAGTGCGCGATCCTTTCCAGCAACTGATCCGAGAGCGAGGGATTGAAACTTGCCAGTCCGCGTTCTTCGTTTGCGAGAGCGTTCTGGAGGACGGTTTTTATTTCGTCTTCGGAGAGTTGGTTGAGAACCAGCACTCGAGAGCGCGACAGCAGAGCGCCCGTCACTTCAAACGAGGGATTTTCGGTCGTCGCGCCGATGAGTGTGACGGTGCCGTTTTCGACGGCGTGCAGTAGTGCGTCCTGCTGCGATTTGTTGAAACGATGAATCTCGTCGATGAAGAGCACGGTGTGCTTGCCGTAACGCTTTTCAGCTTTCGCCTGTTGAATAGCTTCACGGAGGTCTTTCACGCCGGAGAAGACTGCTGACAGGGCGATGAAGCGCTGGCCACTGCTGTCCGCGAGCAGACGGGCAAGAGTAGTCTTGCCGGTGCCGGGTGCGCCCCAGAGAATCAGCGACGGGAGTGCTCCGCCACCGGCGAGAAGTCGTCGCAGGATCCGGCCTTCGCCGACGAGATGTGCCTGGCCGACAAATTCCGAAAGCGAGCGCGGCCGCATCCGTTCGGCCAGCGGGACGCCCTCGACCGGCGTCGCCGTCTCCGGAACGTCCTCGTTAAACAGGCTCCTTGTTGAATTCGAGCGGTCCATGGCGCAAAAGATGTATAATTATCGCCGAAAAGAATTAAACACGCGACTAGCGGGCGTAGCCATTTTTCGGCGGAAGTATCCAGAATCTTCATTGGAACGCGATTGCGGAAATCTGCGTATAGTTGGCTGCGGACGATAAAACCCAATAATTGAGGGGGCCGCGGAAGCGATTGGAGAGCAGACGATGAAAGACGCAAAAAACGTTTTGAGAATAGTGGGCATGATACTTCTGGGAGTATTTGTTTTCATGGTTGCGGTGCCCTTTGTTTTGACTTTGGTTTTTAACGCGGTGGGCATCACGCTGGGACTCATAGGCTTTTTGATTGGATTGGCGGTGTTCCTGATCAAGGTGGCGGTGGTACTCGCCATTGGCTACCTGATCCTGGTCGGTATTCGTGCCCTGCTACGCTAGCTTGTTTCGCGGGAAATGGGGAGTTTAGCTCCTCTCTCGGTTGCCCGCTTGTGTTTTCCCCGCCCCGAATCCCTCGCCCGTTACAAATTTCTCTGAAGATGTGAACGTCTGTAGGGGCGGCACTCCGTGGCC
>DATENQ010000437.1:0-2759 GCA_035275005.1 Pyrinomonadaceae bacterium
CTTTCTTCGCGCTGGGCTTTCCGCCGGTCGCAAACTTCGCCACCGCACCCAGCGGGGTTGCCTTTGACGCCTGCCCGCCGGTGTTTGAGTAAACTTCTGTATCAAGCACTAGAATATTGACGTTTTGACCGCTCGCGAGCACGTGGTCCAGGCCACCGTAACCGATGTCGTAGGCCCATCCATCGCCACCAACGATCCACACACTCTTCGTAACCAGTGAATCGGCGAGGCTAAGAAGATCGCGCGTAGCTTCTCCACCAGATTGGAGTCGCGTCTTCAATGCCGCAACTAATTCGCGCTGAATGTTGATACCTTCGTTCGTCGACTGATCGGTGTTGAGCAGGCGATCCGCCAGTGTTTCTCCAATGCTCTCGCGCAACCGGTGCACGAGATCTTTCGCGTACGCCTTCTGGTGATCGAGCGCGAGCCTCATCCCCAACCCGAATTCCGCGTTATCTTCGAAGAGTGAATTACTCCACGCCGGCCCGCGCCCATCATCGTTTTTGGTGTAAGGAGTCGTCGGCAGATTGCCACCGTAGATGCTCGAACAACCGGTCGCATTCGCGATGATCGCTCGATCGCCAAACAGTTGAGTCAGCAGCTTGATGTAAGGTGTTTCCCCACAACCGGCGCACGCGCCGGAGAACTCGAACAACGGTTGCAACAGCTGCACGTTCTTCACCGAGTTGAATGCAATCAAACCATTCTTGTGCAGGTCGGGCAGCTTCAAGAAGTAATCCCAATTGACTCGTTCACTATCGCGCAACGGCAACTGCGGCTGCATGTTGAGCGCCTTGCGCGACACGTTGCTCTTGTCTTTCGCGGGACAGACTTCGACGCACAGCCGGCAGCCAGTGCAATCTTCAACGGCCACTTGAATCGTGTATAACTTATCCGGAAACTCACGCCACTTCGCGGGCATCGACTTGAATCCCGCCGGCGCGTCGCTGAGATCACTCGCAGAGCAGACCTTTGCGCGTATGGTCGAATGCGGACAAACCATCACGCACTTGCCACATTCAATACAAAGATCCGGCTCCCATACAGGCACATACTGCGCGATGTTTCGCTTCTCCCAACGCGCGGTGCCGACCGGGTAAGTTCCGTCTTCCGGGAAAGCACTAACGGGCAGCAGGTCACCGCGCCCCGCGATCATCTCCGCGGTTACATTACGAACAAAGTCGGGCGCGTCAACAGGTACTTTTGATGTGATCTCAATGGCACCGCTCGCAGCTTCTGGAACGGCGATTTCGCGCAGGTGTGCAAGAGCTGCATCTACTGCCGCGAAGTTTTGCCGAACAACCGGCTCACCGCGTTTGCCGTAAGTCTTTCGAATAAACTCCTTGATCTTCGTTATCGCTTCATCGCGTGGCAACACTCCGCTCAGTGCGAAGAAACATGTCTGCATGATCGTATTGATGCGATTACCAAGCTGACTCTCTCGCGCCACGCCGCCGGCATCGATGGCGTAAACCTTCAGACGCTTCTCGATAATCACGTTTTGAACCACCGCGGGCAGATGATTCCAGACATCCTCGTGTGGACTATTGATTAGCAGCGTCGCGCCTTCTACCGCTGCCTCCAGCACCTCATACTGATCGAAGAAAGAAAACTGGTGTACGGCGATGAAGTTTGCGCGTTGTATGAGATAGGTGCTCTTGATGGGACGCGCGCCAAAACGCAGGTGGGAAACGGTCATCGCTCCGGATTTCTTGGAGTCGTAGACAAAATAACCCTGCGCGTAGTTCGGAGTTTCTTCACCAATGATCTTGATCGAGTTTTTGTTGGCACTGACTGTTCCGTCCGCGCCCAGCCCCCAAAAGAGAGCGCGCACTTGATCGTCCGGCTCGGTGCTGAATGACGGGTCAAAGGGAATGCTGGTGAAGGTGACGTCGTCGTTAATGCCGATCGAGAAATGATTCTTCGGCTCAGGTTTTTTCAGCTCATCGAAGACAGCCTTGACCATCGCGGGCGTGAATTCTTTCGACGAGAGACCATATCGTCCTCCGATTACGCGTAGATACTTTTGCGCTTCGGACAATGCAGTCACAACGTCCTGGTACAGCGGTTCGCCAGTGCTTCCCGGCTCTTTGGTCCGATCGAGGACCGCGATCGCTCTCGTCGAAGCGGGCAGCGCCTGGATGAAATGCGAAACTGAAAACGGACGATAAAGCCTGACCTTCAAGAGGCCTATTTTGTCTCCACGCTTGCGGAGTGCTTCTACCGTCTCTTCAGCGGTCTCGCAGCCGGAGCCCATCATTACCAGCACGCGCTCGGCATTCGGATCTCCAAAGAACTCGAACACCTTGTAATGCCGGCCAGTGAGCGCAGCGAACCGCTCCATCGTTTTCTCAACTATCGCCGGTGTCTTCAGATAAAAAGCGTTGGCCCGCTCGCGAGATTGGAAGAAAACATCCGGGTTTTGTGCCGTGCCTCGCATTACCGGTCGATCGGGTGTCAGCGCGCGGGCACGATGCTCACGCACCAGCTCCGGATCTACAAGAGCGTTAATCTCGTCATCCGAGAGCTTCGTGATCTTCATCACCTCGTGTGACGTGCGAAAACCGTCGAAGATATGAAGGAAAGGAACACGTGCTTCCAATGTGCCGGCCTGTGAAATTAACGCAAAGTCCATCACTTCCTGAACTGAGTTGGCAAACAACATGGCCCAGCCTGTAGATCTTGCCGCCATAACGTCGCTGTGATCGCCGAAGATCGAGAGCCCGTGAGTGGCTATAGTTCGAGCGGCGATGTGAAAG
>DATENQ010000438.1:0-6983 GCA_035275005.1 Pyrinomonadaceae bacterium
AAGACGCGCGTTCAAGGGGCGCGTCAACTAGTTACCAGTTTAAGGAGATAAATCGATGGTATTCACTAAACATAAAATGTTTGCCCCGGCAGTGCTTATCACCTGCCTGTTAGTCTTCTCAGCCTCCCCAATATTGGCCCAGGATACCACTAATCCGGCCGGCTCGCGCACCGTCGCCAGTGGCCAGAAACTGAAAATCAAAGGCGTTGTCACCCGGCGCGATGCAGATACCTTTACCGTTCGCGACATGAATGGCGTGGATACGGTTGTGCGCTTGAGTGACAGGACCAGTGTAAAGACCAAAGGTGGGTTCCTGCGGGGCGGCAGCAACTACGCACAGACCAGCATCCTGCGTGGTCTGAACGTCGAGATTGAAGGACGCGGCAATGCAACAGGTGAGTTGGACGCCGAGAAGATTCGTTTCAACGAGTCAGACATGCGTGTTGCACGTGCGGTTGAATCGCGCGCTGCGCCACTCGAAGAAAGAGCCAGTGACACTGAAAACAAACTGAGCCAGGTTGAAGCCAATGCGCAACGCCTGTCAGGCCAGTTGGACGAGCTTGCGGCAGTTTCAAACGCCGCACGAGGTGGAGCCAAGGCAGCGCAGGCAACTGCTGACGCAGCGGTCGCGGGTGTCAACGCCACCAACGAGCGCATCTCTTCTCTTGATGACTACGCGCCGCAACAAACTGCCGCGGTGAACTTCAAGTCCGGCAGTGCAGTACTTTCACCAGAGTCGAAGACAACGTTGGACGACATCGCCAGCAAAGCGCTGAACGCCAAGGGCTACGTACTTGAAGTTTCGGGTTTTGCCGATTCAAGAGGAAGCATTAACCTCAATCGCCAGTTAAGCCAACGTCGTGCTGATGCTGTGATTCGTTACCTGGTTGAGAACCACAACATTCCGCTACGTCGCATTGTCACGCCGTTCGGTTATGGTGAAATGCAGCCGATAGCGGAGAACGAAACGCGTGAAGGCCGTGCTCAGAATCGACGCGTGGAGATCAAGCTCCTTGTCAACAAGGGATTGACTGCTCCGGCGCCGACGATGAATCCGGGCACTTCTGGTTCAGGCAACTAATTGAGCTGCAAGCGGAGTTGTACCTGGTGTGTGCAACTCCTCGCAGACATCGGGGCACCAAAGAGTCATGGATCATGCCGTCATAAAAGCGGTAGGATAGGAAAGACATGCGGGCCAGCAATTGGCGGCATGATACAGACTCGAGGGTGTCGAAGATGATTTCAGGGGTTGAGAAAAAAATTTTGCGGCCGGCGTTCCTGATCGGAGTGCTGGCCATTTTACTATCTACGCCAACCGTGCAGGGGCAAACGACTATCAAAGACCTGCCACCCCCGCCGCCAGTCTGGAAAGCAAAACCAACACCCACTCCAAAGCCGCCTGAGCAGGAAGTGCTCGACGTTATTAAGACCACTTCGAATCTGATCATGGTGCCGGTGTCTGTGACGGACCAGCAGGGCCAGGCAGTAAAGGGACTTCAGGTTGCGGACTTTCGTTTGGACGAAGAAGGGAAGCAACAGGAGATCACTGGCATTGGCGATCCGCAGCAAGTGCCACTCGCGATCGCATTGTTGTTTGACGTGTCGAGCAGCACAAGTCAAAAAGGCTTCTTCGCTTCTCAGCAGAAGGCGGCGGCGACCTTTCTCAGCATGGTAATGAAGCCCGCCGATAAGGCTGCGATCTTCACCATCACTGATAAAGCGACGATGATCCAACCCCTCGCTTCTTCCGAAACGTCAGCCGCGAAGATGTTGACGATTCCAGCGGCCACGTCACCTGTTCCCACAGCCTTCTACGACACGGTCATGGCAGCGTCGAAATATCTGACGGATAAGGCGCCCAGTAATTACCGGCGTGTGATCGTAGTGCTGTCAGACGGCGACGATAATTTCAGCGAAAAGATCCGAGAGCTGTCGATTGCTGAAGCACGTGCTGCGCAAGACGGGAAGCAGACCTTCGCCGGCACGAGGGCGGGTTTACAGTTGAAGCACCAACAAGCGGTTGCCTCCGTACAAAAAGCCGTGCAACAGGCAGACGTGATCTTTTACGCAGTCAATCCCGGTGGTCCTTCAGTGAAGTTGAATCAGATTGCGATGCGTGCGGAGAGAGGATTGGAAGCAATCGCGGAAACCACTGGCGGCACGGCATTCCTGCCGGATTCCGATTTGGATCTGGAAAGGGTGTTCCGACAGGTTGCGGCGGAGTTACGCGGGCAGTATTTGCTTCAGTACTACGGCGATTCCACAGCGCCGTCGACCCAGTTCCGGAAAATCCAGGTTGCGGTCCCGGCGCGCAACGACGTGCGCGTTCGCGCGCGGCAGGGCTACTATCCCAAGAAGCAGGACTAGCCACAGATTACACGGATTTCATTCACGGATTTCCAAATAAATCCATGAATGAAATCCGTGTAAATCTGTGGTGACTATTCCGTCGTTCTCATCAACAGCAACACATCCGTCAAGCGATTAATCACACCCAGCAATGATCTGCCGGCGCGATCAAATTGATTCGCGGCTGCCAGTTCTTCGGCGGTCGCGGCGCCGGCGGCTGAGCCCGCCAGCTTGATGTAGAACGGCTGAAGTTCCGGCGTGGCGCGAAAGTCTGTTTCCAGTTTGTCCAGGCTTACACGAAAACCTTGAATACTCGCTTTGACCTTTGCTTTGCTGTCTGTGTTCTGTTGCACGACGGCGTCTGAAGCCTCTTTTCTGCGTACTGCTTCATCAACGGCGGCAATGCCGCTGTTAACGCCACCCAACACATAAATAAACGTGGATAGAAGCTTGATCTGTTCGGCAACACGTGTGGCCCCCGCGGTTCGCGCCTGCGATACCCGCTGCTGATTTGCCGTGGCAGTAGTTTGCTTCTGCCTCGACGTGGAGCGGTTGCGCGTTTGGGAGAACGCTGTAGAGGGAGATAAAAGAATTCCCATTAATAGAGTGGTTGCGACGAGTTTCAAGATAGGTTTCTCCTCTTCTGCTGTTCTCGATTCAGACCGCGTTTTTCCTGGTGGAGGGGTGATTGTACCAAAGTCCAGGGCGGCTGTTAGAATGACGCCAGAATAGGTCGATCTGGTTGCACGATGCCCGCTTTAATAAACGCGAGAAAGCTTTTGGTCCAACACCTCGGACTCATTGACTACAAATCAGCGCTCGCAATCCAGAAAAAAACCGAACTGGCAGTTAAGACCGGCGGACAGCCCGACACGCTGCTCCTACTCGAACACCCGCACACCCTGACGATCGGGCGGCGCGGTGACAGTTCGTCAGTCCTGCTCGACACAGAGCAACTCAAAGCACGCAACGTAACGCTCTTCGAAACCAACCGTGGTGGAAAAGTCACTTATCACGGGTTGGGCCAGGTCGTAGGTTATCCGATTATTAATCTCAGTCCGGATCGTGAAGACGTTCATCGCTATGTGCGCGACCTGGAAGAGGTGCTGATTCGGACCATGTCAGACTTCGGTATCAAAGCCTTTCGCATCGAGGGGCTGACGGGCGTTCACACCGAGCGCGGAAAAGTGGCCGCGATAGGCGTACACATCGCGCGTTGGGTGACGACGCACGGCTTCGCGCTCAACGTAAACACCGATCTCAGCTATTTCAACTTCATCATCGCGTGCGACGGTGAACCGGTAACTTCAATGGAGGAGTTAATGGGAACCGAGACAGAGCTAAGCACTGTCCAAGATCGCATAGTGGCGAATTTTGCTGCCGTCTTTTCTTATCAGTGTAATCCGTGTTTATCTGTTGCCTAATATGCTGAACATCGAAACCATCGAAGCAGCGCGTGAGCGAATCAGCTCCCGCATTCATCGCACACCGGTGCTTACGTCGCACCAGTTCAACGAAGCAGCCGGGAAGGAAGTCTTTTTCAAGTGTGAGAACTTTCAACGCGCGGGCGCATTCAAAATTCGCGGCGCCACGAACAAGATCCAATCGCTGACGACTGCGGAGAAGCAGCGAGGCATCGTTGCTTTTTCATCGGGTAATCACGCGCAGGCCGTGGCGCTGGCGGGTCGTGAAGCGGGTGTGCGCGTCCTCGTTGCCATGCCTGAAGACGCGCCGGCAGCGAAGGTCGCGGCCACGCGCGGATACGGCGCCGAAGTCGTTTTCTACGATCGTCACAAACAGGATCGCGAAGCGTTTGCCCTCGACATCGCGGAGCGCGAGCGATTGATCCTCGTTCCACCTTACGACGACTATTTCGTGCTGGCGGGACAGGGAACTTGCGGTCTCGAGTTGTTGGAGGAAGTGCCGGATCTCGATTGCGTGCTCGCCCCGTGCAGCGGTGGAGGTTTGTTTGCGGGCGTCGCGACAGCGGCGAAGGCGTTGAATCCGGAGATTCGCTGTTTCCCGGTTGAGCCGGCGACCGCCGACGACACGCGACAATCGTTAATGAAAGGCGAGCGCGTCACGATCCCTCCACCGCCGACCATTGCGGATGGACTGCGCGTTCAGATCCCCGGCAAACTCACGTTTCCAATCGTGCAGCAACTCGCTGAAGACGTTCTCACAGTCTCAGACGAAGAGATCATCGCCACTCTTCGCTTCATTCTTTTCCGCATGAAGATTCTCGTCGAGACCTCCGGCGCAACAGCAGCGGCGGCAGTAATGTTTCGCAAGCTCCCCGCAGACCTCAAACGCGTCGGCGTGGTCCTGTCCGGCGGAAACATCGATCCGGATCTGTTACGAGAGATTATTTAGCCGCAAATGAACGCGGATGAACACAGATCTGAGTTCAGATCCGTGTTCATCCGCGTTCATCTGCGGCTAGAAAACAACTTCGCCAAGCAGGAACGAAGCGAGGTTTGCGATCACGATTACCGCAAAGTCGCGCCATCGCGCTTCCTTTCCAAACGCCAACCAAAACAAGAAGCACTCAGCCACAGGTGCAAAAGTCTCCGCTGCCAGCAGATAAAATGAGCGTGACTCATTAAGCAGAATGAGCGGCAATACGAGCGTGACGATCGGATACGTACACGCCGTCAGCCAAATCCCTGCAACTATCCGGCGAAGCTTCGAATGATGGGCTGAAAGTCCAAAGAATAGGATCGGAATCTCGATCGCGATCGTAAAGAGGTATCCAAGCGGCAGGAAACGCCAGAGCTCTGACGGAGACACTAAATCATCCTCAACAAGAATGGCGCTTCAGCCAGAACGTGAGCGATAGCGATGGTGAAATAGATATCACGTGTAGTGGAGTAGTCGATCGAAAAACCCAGCCATAGGAAAACAACTGCCGCCAGCGCCAGCACCAGTAGACCAGCTATTAACCGCGGAAAACCTCTCGCATGCCGCGCCAACGGCACCGTCTTCATATCCCAGAACCTCGCGCTTGCTCCAATCAGCGGCAACGCCACAATCCAAACAGCGTAGTGAAGCATCTCCAAAAACAGGTGCACTGACACGAGCATGTGACTCGAAACCTGCGGCAACAGCTCCGCCCCTGAATGCTGCGTGATGCGCCAGAAGAGACCGTTACTGTCCGGCAGCGACGTAGACCGCGACAACTGCCAGACCATTCCCACGAGTACAAACGGCAACACACACAAACAACGTCGATAAATGGGCAGCCACTCAGGACGAGTGCGACTAAGGTGCCGGTCCAGAAACCACAGCGCCACGAGCGGATGAACGTAGACGATCGCGAGACTAAAAAGGTCCGGCCAGAACCAGTTCAGCGAACAGAGCGCCAGCCCGAGGGGAATGGTCCACGTCCAATTGGTTCGTGGCTTCTGTCTGCCGCGCAACCAAACCAGCAACACCAGCCAGAACAAAAACAGGCTATTCCATGACGCGATAACCGTGGACCACGCCTCATCACTCCACAGCGCCACGTTATAGAGCAACGGTAGCGAAACGTAAGCGAGCGTCAGCACACCCAAACCTGCAAACGCAGTGAGAAAGAAGTTGCGCGATCTTCCGAAACGCACCGGTAGTCGCATCAGGAAGTAGCGCAACTCGAACCAGTTGTGCGGACCCGCAAAGAGGAACACCGTAACGATCGACACCTGTAACGGCAACCAACTGGCAAACGCCGCGCTCGCGACAATGCACAGCAAAACTATCGCGCCAAACACACGCGCGTTCGGCACAGCCCGGACTTCGGGCCAGACTTCTAGCTCTGCTGCGCTCTGCAATTATTCCTCGCCGGGGTTGCTCTTCTTAAGCGGAATGATAAGCCGCATGTTTGCGCCAGTCCGCGCATCATCCGGAATGACCTCAATATCGAGCCCACCCGCGGTCGCTTTTCCTTCGGCGAGCGCCTGCGGCAGGTTTCTCCAGCGATACGATCCCGGCGGGCCAGCGTTTCCCCGAGTCATGATCGCCGCTGCGCCAATCACCGCAACGACGAGCATCACCGCTCCAACAACCTTCTGAGTACGTCCAAAAGAAGATGAGCGCGCAAACAAGACTCCCGCAATCGATACGGAAAGAAACATCAGCAGTCCGGCAATGATCGTGCGCGTCGGACTGTGCGCGATGCTGGCCGCAATAGTCGGATTACCCGCGGCGCCGTCCAACGCAGCGCGAAAATTCTTCAAGTCTGATTCGGTGATTTGAAGTTTCGCCTCGTACGCCTTCGGATCGGGCACGATTTCCAGGCTCGTGTGCAGCACATACTTGCCGACCTTTTCCGGCTGTTTGGGTTTTGCAACATCAGCGTTGGCAGTTTGGATTGGGACTAGCGCGATGAGAACAAGAAAGAGAAGGGATTTCATCGAGATCTCCTTTCGGGGTCTTTGGGCGCGCTCAGCTTATACTCTTTCCAAATCCGTGTCATCCGTGTTTATCCGTGGCCCGTTTTGCTTATGCCGCCAAAGCACGTAAAATCCTTCCAGAGGTAATCAATTGGCCCGCGAACTCCGTGTAATCAGCAACAATCAGAAGGTCCGTCAACCCAAGCCTGAATGGCTACGCATCCGCCTGGGCGACCCGACGAATCAGAACCAGGTGCTGCAACT
>DATENQ010000439.1:0-2963 GCA_035275005.1 Pyrinomonadaceae bacterium
CACGGAACTCGAAGCGCAGAAGCTGCGGGCTGCCGACCCGGCGCAACTCGCTCTTCCTGACAGGCTAAGGCGTTGGCGCGTCATCGTGCCCCCCGTGATGTTGGTTTATTGCCTGATAATACGTGGGGGCATTCTCGATGGTTGGGCGGGTTTTTACTATGCGTTTCAGCGCGCCATGGCGGAGGCAATGCTGAGCCACAGATTACACGGATAAAAAAGAACGATTGAAGCGGATCAGAATGTATATTTTAGGTATTAATGCTTATCACGGGGATGCGGCGGCGGCGATCGTTTGCGATGGCCGGCTGATCGCGGCGGCTGAAGAAGAACGCTTCAATCGTTTCAAACACTCGGCGGGATTTCCGGAGCAGGCGGTTCGTTACTGTCTGAACGAGGCAGGTATCGACGTTGAGGATCTGGACCATGTGGGAATCTCACGTGATCCCTCGGCGCATCTGCACAAGAAGATCCTCTTCGCCGCGACGCGCGTTGCCACGTTGGCTCGCAGTCAGATCAAAGATCGACTCGGCAACGCGGCGAAGGTGCGTGATCTCAAGGATGAGCTCGCGCGCGTGTTTGGCGTGTCGAAAAAGAATCTGCGTGCCCGTTTTCATAACGTCGAACATCATCGCGCACATCTCGCCAGTTGTTTCTTTGTCTCACCGTTCAACCGGGCTGCCTTGTTATCGATCGACGGCTTTGGCGATTTCATTTCGACGATGTGGGCGCAGGGCGACGGTAACTCGATCGACGTTCTGGGCCAGGTCGAGTATCCGCACTCGACCGGCATCGTTTACACCGCAACCACACAGTTTCTCGGGTTTCCTCATTACGGCGATGAAGGAAAAGTCATGGGCCTGGCGCCGTACGGCCGGCCGCGGTTCATCAAAGAGTTTCGCGAGATCATCCGCACCGAAGAGAACGGGCAGTTTCGTTTGAATCTCAACTACTTTCGTCATCACGCTGAAGGTGTCGAGATGTCGTGGGACGAAGGCTCGCCGGTGATCGGCCGCGTGTTCTCCGATGTGTTTGCGCATCTCTTTGGACCGCCGCGCGCGCCCGGTGCTGCACTTTCGGATCGCGAGCGTGATATCGCGGCCAGCCTGCAATTGCGGCTCGAAGAAGTCGGCTTCCACATTCTGAAACACCTGCACGAGAAAACCGGACTAACAGACTTAGGTCTCGCCGGCGGCGTGGCTTACAACTCGGTGCTGAACGGAAAGATACTGCTGAACACGCCCTTCAAGCGCCTTTTCATTCAACCAGCCGCTGGCGATAGTGGAACGGCGCTCGGTGTTTGTTACCAGATCTACAACGGCATTCTGAAGTGCGAACGCGGCGAGGTGATGACTGGCGCTTACACCGGTCCACAATTCACCGGCGAAGAGATCGAAAAATCATTGTCCGAGAGTGAACTGCATTTCGAGTGTTACTCGGATGAAGAACTGACACAGCGCGCGGCACAGGACATCGCAGCGGGTTTAGTCGTAGGATGGTTTCAGGGACGCATGGAGTTTGGTCCACGCGCGCTCGGTAACCGCTCGATCGTCGTCGATCCGCGTCGCGCTGAGATGAAAGACATATTGAACGATCGGATCAAGAAGCGGGAACCGTTTCGACCATTTGCGCCTTCGATACTCGAAGAGCGAGTCGCCGATTATTTCGAACAGACGCATCCGGCGCCGACGATGTTGATGGTCTATCAGATCAAGCCGGAGCGTCGCGCTGAGATTCCGGCGGTGACGCACGTCGACGGCTCCGGGCGTTTGCAGACAGTCTCGCGCGCGATGAACGAGCGTTATTATCAGTTGATCGTAGACTTTGCGGCGTTGACGGGGGTGCCGGTAGTTCTGAATACTTCGTTCAACGAGAACGAGCCGATTGTTTGCACGCCGCAACACGCGATCGAGTGTTTTAAAAAGACGAAGATGGACGTGCTTTATCTTGGGAATTTTGCGGTGCGGAGAGAATAGGGAGAGCGATAATGCGGATTCTTGTCACGGGTGGCGCGGGGTTCATTGGCTCGCATCTTTGTGAGCGGCTCATCAGCGAGGGACACGAGGTGCTGTGCCTCGATAACTTTTTCACCGGCAGGCGCGAGAATATCTTTCACCTGCTCGACAACCCACGCTTCGAGTTGCTGCGCCACGACGTCACCGAGCCGATACTCCTCGAGGTGGACCAGATCTACAACCTCGCGTGTCCGGCGTCTCCAGTTCATTACCAGTACAATCCGGTGAAGACGGTCAAGACGAGCGTGATGGGCGCGATTAACATGCTCGGTCTCGCCAAACGCGTCCGCGCTCGCATCCTGCAAGCGTCGACTTCCGAAGTGTACGGCGACCCCCTCGTCCATCCACAGACCGAAGACTACTGGGGCAACGTCAATCCCATCGGGTTACGCTCCTGCTACGATGAAGGGAAGCGTCTTGCCGAAACGTTGATGACCGACTATCACCGCCAGAACAGAGTCGACATTCGCATTGCGCGTATCTTCAATACGTATGGACCAAGGATGCTCGAGAACGATGGACGCGTGGTCTCAAACTTCATCGTGCAGGCGTTGCGCGGTCAGCCGTTGACGCTGTACGGCGAGGGGCAACAAACGCGCTCTTTTTGTTATGTCGACGATCTGCTTGAAGGTTTGATTCGATTGATGAACACCGAGAATCTGCACGAGCCTGTGAATCTCGGCAATCCTGGTGAGTTCACCATAAGGCAATTGGCTGAAGAAGTGATCAAAACGTGCGAGTCGAAGTCGAGTTTTACTTATATGCCGTTGCCCGCGGACGATCCGCGCCAGCGCAAACCCGACATCACCAAGGCGCAAACCCTCCTGGGCTGGAACCCGACAATACCATTGCGCGAAGGCCTGAAAAAAACGGTTGAAGATTTTACGTCGCGGGTGCAACTGTAGGGGCGGCACTCCGTGGCCGCCCGTCTCACGAATGAATCGAGCAACG
>DATENQ010000440.1:0-12723 GCA_035275005.1 Pyrinomonadaceae bacterium
GGCCACGGAGTGCCGCCCCTACAATAAATCCCGGGGCGTACATTATTCCCCGTATCATAATACGCGCGGGAATTAGGTACGCCCGGACGTAACTGTAGGGGCGGCACTCCGTGGCCGCCCGTGTGTTATCACGGTCGCGACGATTGAATTCGTTCGTGTTCGAGAAGATTGGTCGTGTGGTCGGTGACGCTTACTGGGTTTGTCAGTGGTCTATCGGTCAACTCGCGAGGTGAGGAGACGACCTGGTCGAGCTGCGTTTGTTGTTCGGGCTGTGCGCGGATCAGAAGTCCGGCGATGATGTGGCCCACGCCGGTCATGGCCGGTAATAATCCGAACAGCCAGATAGTCTTCAACACTGGATCGATCTCGAACGGGATTTGATCGACGATGTGTGGCGGCAGCTTGAGTACGAGCGCTGCTGAAAGGTAGTAAAGAAATATCGTGAGGCCGGCGCCTGAGAATAACGAGACCACGCCTTTGGAGATGTGCTGCTCGCGTTTCTCTGCCGGCGTTTTCTTGCTGCCGAACTGAATCCACGGACCGCTATGTTTGCGTTTTTCTGACTCAGGTGAAATCTTCGCAATTTCCTGATTCATCCGATCGAGAGCGCCGGAGACTTCGTCCGACACGTGGTCGACCTTGAACTCCTTGATCATCTCCTTGATCCTGGGCAGCGGGCCACGATCGCTCCTCGCTACCGCCTCACTCAACGCCACTGCCTTACCAATAACCTTAAGATTGGCGCCACAGGCGCGGCAATACTGCGTCGCCTGGGATTCAGTGCCGCATTGAGGACAGAACATGGTATCGAAACGTCAGTGGATTTGATTTGGTTCCGCTTTAGCTTGTCAGGCTAACTAAAACTACAGAAAAAAGAACAAGTCAGGAAGAGGGGCTTGCCCCCGCTCTCCCCAACAGCGGGAGCAAGCCCCTCTTCCTGACTTGTTCTATTCTTACTTCTTCTATTGTTGCTGACAAATTCATTTGTCATTCGTAGCTCAAGGCTTCAACCGCGTCCTGGCGGGCGGCGCGGAGGGCGGGGTAAAGAGCGCCGATGCTGCCGCCCAGTAATCCGACTGCGAGCGCGATCAATACCCAGCGCGGCTCGATCTCGATCGTCAGGCTCGTGGTGCGCGTCACGATTAGTTGCGCGAGCATAGTCAGCAGCACTCCGACAACAACACCAAGGACGCTGACGATGATCGCTTCCTGCTCGATCACCCACGCGATCGCCGTCTTCGACATGCCGAGCGATTTCAGTATTCCGATCTGGCGCGTGCGTTCCGTGACGGTCGTGTACATTGCCAGCAGTATTACGAGCACGCTGATCGCCGATGCCACACCCACCACAACCTTGATAAAAACATTCAACGCCGGAACACCGCTGGCATAAATCTCCGGCAGATCGCGCGTGAAGATCAGTTGATCTTCAGGAAAGCGTTCTAGTATGCGGGCCGCAACCGCGTCTTGTTCAGCCGGATCGTTGCAGGCAACGAGAATCGCCGAAGCCCGGTTGGCAGCGCCCTCCTGTTCCTGCAGCGTCTTCAGCGGAATCTTGATACGCCCGCCACCCGGCGGCTCGTAAACACCGACAATCGTAAACGGCCGCTCAAACAAATCAACCGTGTCACCGACCTTCGCCTTGCGACGTTCCTTCCATTCCGCATCGACAATAGCCTCGTCACCCGACTCGAGTTTTCGTCCTTCACGAATCGTGATACGCGCGAGGTTCGCATACTCGTCATATTCGATCCCGTCGAGCAAACGTTGTCCAAAACCGGAGTCACTCTTGTCGAACGTTTGTCCCAGCGGCGTTGCTGCTCGCACGCCCTGTATGGTTGCGATCTCAGCAGCGTGTGACGCCGGCAGTTTGAACTGCGAGCCGCCCGCCAGTCCGATCGTGCCCGAAGCACGAATCATGATCTCAGCGCCGATGTTTGACTCGCGCCGCCCGCGTTCGTGTAAAACGCCATGCGCAAGGCCGACAGTAAAGACGATGAGCAACACTCCCACACCCGTACCGAGAACGCTGACCGCGGTGCGAGCTGGTCGATGAGCGATGTTTGAAAGTACCAGGCTATCCATAAGACGTTGTAAACGCGGACTCCGATCCAGTATGCGACGCCACGCGTTGGGGAGCGCGCGCCAGGTAAGCACGAAGAGGCCAATGGAGGTCCAAACAACAATCGCCGCCTTGCGCACGAGCGCTAATGCCAGACCAGCTGCGGGGGTGAAGCCGAGTCCTTTTTGCAGGATGACCTCAGTGCCGCCTTCATAGACTCCGATTGTTCCGGGGACAAATGCGAACGCGAAGTTGATAACTTTAGTGAGCGACTCGATGATGTAAGCCTGAGCCACCTGCGGTTGAAAGCCGAGCATCTTCAGCGCCAGGTAGACTTCAACGACGCTTGCCGCGTGCGCCGCAAGATTGCACGCGATCATCACGAAGAAGGCTGCCGGATGATGCTTGTAAAAGTCGTAAACCTTCGACTCGAGGTGATAAATGTGATGACGCCGTTTAAGTATAACCTTCGGGCTCAATCGCAGCTCGCCCAGGCGATCGATGGCCCACGTGAGCATCATCACGCGGCGTTTAGCGGCGATGACAGCGATCAGAATTCCCAACGCAGCCACGACCGCGATGATCAGCAGCACTAGGTAAACTGACGGCGGCAGCGGATACCACGCCAACATCACGCAGGCGCCGCTCAACACGAAGAAGACGACCGAGAGGTTGTAGAGCAGATTATCGACGACGAGCGCTGGGACGCCGTAAGTCAGCGGCACTCGTTTGCGAAGCAACGCGACCTTTGTCGCTTCTCCCAGTAATGGACCAGTGAAGGTAAGAAAACTGATTGCTTCGCCGCCGAGCCGGGCCGCGAATGCCTGGCGAAACGTGATGCGCCGGTGCTCCGCGGGCACTGCGGCGCGCATGGAGATGGTGCGGAGGACGTGACGCAGTCCACTCAGGCCGATGATGACAAAGAAGCCAAAACCGATGCGCAGCAACGCGTCAAAGAGCGGCTGCACACCGACGCGATGAATGACGTAGATGAGCAGGCCGAGGCCGAGCAGAAAGGCCAGCGCCTGTAGCCAAACGAAAGAGCGGCGCGTCTTGTTAGCGGTGGTTTCCGGTTCTTCGGAGAGTTCTTCTGTTTCGCCGGCCGTCCAGTTGTCTGCGAAGTCTTCTCTCGATTCAATCAAGGCGCTGCACTCACTCCATTAGCTGTCACCTTCTGTGTCTCCTGCACAGGAAACAGCTCCTTTACAACATGTCCGGGGAACTTTCTGAATCCTCTATCCCAGAGTTCGGGTACAGGATTGCTATCATCGCGTAATTTTCCCGTTAATGCCAACAGCGTCGGCACATAACTGAGACTATCGTAAGGCGTGTCGATGCTAAGTGCCTGCGGAACATTGGTCTTAGATCCACCTGCGACCATGAATGTCGAGTGGGTCGAGACGCGGAAGAAGGAGCCATGATTGCCGCCCGGATTGAAACCGCGCACGTCGAAGTTCCAGTGATCGTTCGCGACGATCAGCATGTCCGGCTCAACCAACTCACGTTTGCGCCGCGCGAATTCTCTCATTGTGAGCGCGTCATCGCTCAGACTCGGATCGTTGGTTGAAAGACTCTCGATGTTGTGGCGCGCGAGCTCTTCGTGCAGACCGATGAGACCGTTCGAGTAATGCGTCTTATGCAGCGCCTGGAGCCACTCCGTGTCTGTGTGCCACTGACTCAGCCACGCCGTCCGATCGCCACCTGGAATATCCAGGTTCGGATCTTCCAGGATTTGCAACGGCAAACCCTCCTGCCAGCTTATCTCTTTGAACTGCAAACGCCCGCCGGCGTCCTGTGTGAGATTGCTGATCGGCAAGTAGCGCAGATTTAACGCGCCACTGGCGTCACGGCGCGAGAGAATCAGCGCCTGACGATTCACGCCCGCCGTCACCCAGATCACGTCTTCGTCAATGTCATGCTCGTTTATCAAAGGCAGCACGAGTTCGCGCGACAGCCTGGTCGAGATGATGTCCACCGGTCGATTGCCGATACCGCGCTGCACGTTGTTTCTGACGGTGATGCCCTGTAGCAGCGCGAAGTAGTCGATGCGCGCAAAACTCTGTGTCGTATTCAGCGATCCGTCGGTATTTAGAACCAGCCCTTCCGGACCAATACCGACGACGTAATTCTGTAGCTCATAGATCGTGTTCCGATCTCCCATCGCCATTTTGGGAATCACATCCGCGATCTTTACTTTCGACGGCGTGAACGCTTCTGACGAGAGCGATAGCAGGTTTTGCAAGGTGCGCGCGTATTCACTGTATTCCTTTTGCTCTGTCTGCCAGCGATCGAGCTGCACGAAGATGCGCTTCGAAGCGTCGTCCAAGCCTGCGTCCTGCTGTTCCCTGGTGAACTTTTTAGGCTGAGCTTCCCACAGCTTGCGTTGCGCCGCGATGGCGCGGTCGAGTGCGCCTAATTCGGTTTTCAGTTGCTTGAGATCTTTTTCCCAGTCGGCGCGGCGTCGATCGATCACAGCAAAGAACTCGTCCATCGCTGCTTTTTCAGTAGCATCATTGAGTTTGCCTTGCTGGAGTTGCTGCAAAAGAATGTGAAGCTGGTTGAGATCGCTGTCACGGAGATGCACGGAGGCCCGCTCGTTGCCGTCAAAGTCGAGCATCGCGGTTGGGTAAGTCGTACTCTCGCCCTTTAGATAATAAGTGTCGGGAGTTGTCGTCGTGATTAGAGGCACGAACGGATTCACGCCTTTGATCGAATAGTCGAGCATCAAACGACGTTTCGTAACGACGTGATGACCGCCGCCCATCCGGCTGCCGAGTAGTTTTACGAGATTGTAGCCCTGGCTGTAGATCTTCTCGTCAGTATTAACGCCGTGATCCGAAATCAACACCATCGTCGTCTCGTCAGCTAACGGGCTCTTCTGAATTGCGGTCCAGACCTGCCCGATGACCGCGTCCATGCGCTGGAGCGCCGACAGGTGCGATTGAGCGTCGTTGTTGTGATGGGCGACGTGATCGAAGTCTTCCATCATTAGATCGAGATAATGAATGTTTGGATTTGCCAGGTTGGCGGTCAGTTCCTTGACCAGTTGATCGGTGATAGCGCTCCTCATCTCGATACCCATCGTCCACTCGTCAAACAGCTCCCTGGGCGATTTCATGAAGCGATTCTGGAGACTGGCTTGCAGTGTCGAGTAACGCTGGTTTCGCAGAAAGATGGAATACGTTATGTAGCGTTCGTTGTGCGGATAGGCGTCGGAGAGCATTGGCAGTCCGAGCGAGTCGAGCACTTCAACGGCGCGCATGTCGACGCGAGTGCCGTTGATGCCGGCGA
Source organism: Pyrinomonadaceae bacterium (assembly GCA_035275005.1). Taxonomy (GTDB): domain Bacteria; phylum Acidobacteriota; class Blastocatellia; order Pyrinomonadales; family Pyrinomonadaceae; genus PSRF01. Next base: position 5,354 of record DATENQ010000440.1, read on the forward strand.
GATAGAGCGGAAAGAAGTTTAGATAGTCGTAAGAATGAAGCGTGAAACGATCGAACTCGACGTTGCCTTTGATCTGCAGGTGCTGGCCTGTTTCGAGCAGCGACCATGAAGGCGCTGACAAACTCATGCCACGCACGTAGAAGTTCGTGAGTCTGGCGCCGCGCTGGTAGAAGATGTGATCGATCCAGGGAAGAAGACTCTTGCCTGACTGCGGATTACGTTGCTTCACCACGCTGTCTACGACGTCATATGGCAGTCCGTCGCATTTAATGACGACGAGGCGCTTCGTTTGCGCGAGTGAGGCGCCAGCGCTACACAGCAAAAGAAGAACTATTCCCGCAAAGACGCAAAGGCGCAAAGACACGGGAAACTTTTTGCCGTACATCGTCACGGCTGACCCACTACGACTGGCGCACCGCCGACGGTTGCGGCTACTGGCTGGACTCGGGGCGTGTTACCGCGCAGATATTCGCTGGCAAGATCTCTTAAAGCTTTGTCGACGTCGTTGTTTTGAGAGATTCGCTGCAACTCGGTTTTCGCTTTTGAACTATGTATTCGCGACAGACTGTCGATACAAGCGCGACGCGTTTCATCGTCTTTCGTGCGCGCAAAGAGTTTCGCGGTGACTGCAGCTGTATTACCACTTGCCTCGGATCCGTGATTCGCGATGAAGCGCACCGATTTTCTGACGTCTTCGAGGTTCCAGGTTACGTCGACGTCGGCACTGGACTTCGTGATTTGCTGCAGGAACCTCGTGTGAAAGTTGATACGACGCGCAATGTCGAGCCGATCTTCCATGTCGTCAGTCATCTCTTCGCGATGAACGTACTTTCCGAAACTCAGCACATTCAAAACTCGGAACGCAAGCTGTGCTTTGTCGCCATGTTCCTGCGGAGTCATTTCGGCGCGGCGGTCGTTTTCGATCTTCGCAGCGAGGCCGTCAGGATCTTTTGCAAAGGCGACGAGCGCCTTGTATTGCTCCCTGGCGATGTGTGCTTCGGCGTTGAGATCGTTTTCAAACGGATTCAGCGAGATCTTCTCGAGGCGTCCGCCCACTTGCGATCGCAGCTCAGGATCCATCGAGGTGTTCAGGGCGAGCAAAAGCTTCAGTTGCGAATACGTGGCCAAGCGCGATGGTTGATTGATGTCCATTCCGCGGCGGCCAGTCACAAAATCAAAAACAGTACGGCCGAGAAAGAACGGCAGGTTACCGAACTTCGATAACGATAGAACATTGCGCGTCACGTCGTTCAAAACACGGCGCGACATCTCGCGCTTCTTGGGATTGTAGCTGTCGCGGAAATCGACGAGCAGCATCGGAATCTTCGGATTGTCGAGCCCGTAAAGTCCGAGCGGAATCATCTCGACGGCTTCAGCTCCGGGTGTTTGACTATCGACCAGATGATTCTCGGAGTCGAAGTAACGTGTTTCGACGTAGCCGTTCCAGCTCAGCAGTCGCTTATCAGTCCACGGATTTGCGATGTTGAGAAAACGGTTACTGAATCGCGAGCCTTGTTGTTTGATGAGATCGCGTTTAGCGACCCAGAGCAGCGCATGTGTGGCGCTGCCGTCCGGCATCAACAGCGGTTCGAAGTAAAGCGACTCCGATTCAGCTCTTTGCCGCAGCAGTTCCCAGTTGTGCCCGCGTTCGTCACGTGTCTGCGTAGTCTGTCGCGCGTAATAGCTTTGCAGGTTTGAATCGTCAACCAACCCGCCAAAAGTCTTCTCAGTCAGCAACAGCCGCGCCTGAATGGCCGCCATCTCCGATCGAGTGAAAGCTGATTCGCCCTTCACGGCTTCATACAGCGCCAACACTGAAAGCGCGCGGATGATGTGCGACCGGCGATAGTCGCTGGTATTGCGCCGATAAGAACTGGTTGATGCTTTGATCGGCGTGCCGTAAGGATCGAGCAGAATATTTTGCAGCGCAGTCCAGAAGATCTTGTCCCACACCTGGCTCTCAGGCGAGGCGAGATCAATCGCGGCCGGCGGCACCTTGGTCAGTTTCTCTTTGTTACCGACGCGCGCGTAGAAGAAAGGAATCGCGGCCGCTAATTTCTGCTTGGTCGTGGGTCGCGTATAAGTCAGCGGCCAGACATACCGCAGTCGATTGTTCTCAGCGATATTGTCGCCGAGAGTGTCGCGCAAAATAGACACCAGTGGCACCCAGTTGTCGTTATCAGTCGACTCAAGACCGGCGAGTTTTGCGTGTACAGTGATCAGCTCAGCGCCGCCCGGAACCTCGATGCGCTCCAGACGGAGGATCTGAGAGAGTGCCGCGGCTGGGTCATTTTCCTCAGAGACCACTGGATCATTTGGGACTGCTGCCCTCGTGATTGTGGGAGTTAATGGCGAGATAACGAGCAGAAAAACTAATATTAAGCTCGCCCTCAGGTGCCAGTGCCTACGCGTTTGGATCGTCATCCTCTTCGTTTTTGAACACTCAACAAAATCTGGCAGATGGGGAGTTTACGCTGCACCCTAAAACTACAAATTGGAACAGATGCTCAAAAAAACTCAGGCTCGATTTTCAATGTGCAAGATCTATGCCCGCACGGGCACTAAATCAATATACCTTAGTCTATGGCCTTGTGGACCAATTTTGTGTCGTACCTGTGACAGGTAGTGCATTGTAACAGTCCGAGATCTGATGCCATCTTTTCAGTACCTAGTTGCCGCATCGTGGCACTTTTGCCTCGTGCGATGGCTATAGAGTTAAGGACGATTGTGTCTCAAGCAGTGTTAACGAGTAACTGGCATTTATGACAGGTATGAGGTCACCTCGATCCGGACTGAGGTGCGTGGCCTGAGGATTGACTGGAAGTTTCCCCTTCTTCCTTATCCGGCGCCTCCCAACCGGCACGTTCAAGTAGAGGCAAACCAAAGCGAATCGGAACCGCAAAGTTTGACGCCTGGTTTTCTGTGAAGACTGCAAAGTTGACTCCGATCACGCGACCGGACGGGCCAAAGAGTGGCGCGCCCGATCCGCCTTCGGCTGTGCGTGCGTCGTATACGATTCTTCGCACGTCGAGATCGGTAATGCTGCCCTGAGTTGTCAGAGGTTGAATGCGTTTCGTTTGCGCGAGATATTCGAGTTGGGCCATCGGCGTGCCGTAGCGTTGTTGAATTCCTCGTGATTCGGCATCGTCCAGCAGCGCCAACAATCGATCGGGGCCTGATGGATAACCCATCATCACAACCGTCTTGCCAACCGCCACTGCATCGGAATCCGCTTCCAGCGGAAGAGCGGGAATCGTTTCCGGAATCTCCGTTATGTCCAAACTACAAACGGCGAGGTCGTCTCGTTGTGCAGCGCCTTTGAACTTCAGTGGAATCGCCTGAGTGAGATTGGGAAAGTACGCAATCAGTTTTCTCAGGCGCGGCTGGGCATTGAGACTGCTGGCGATGCTTTGAGCGCGATCGTCTGCGATCCACGGTTGGGCGATGTGCCGGTTGGTTAGCACGTAGCCTTGTCCGATGTGAAAGCCGGAGCCGACGAACTCATACTCCGCGATCGCAGCGTTGCCTTCCGGCGTCAATGCTTCAGGCGCAGTACCACTCTGAACTGTGGCGCCACTGTCGTTTGTTTGCGCTTCGGCGTATCGCAGTGGACGCCCCGTTCCCGCCTCAACGTAGTAATACGAACCCGCGATCAGGCAAACGCCGCTGCCGTACTGGCTGCGCAGTTTTACCGCCAGGGAAAGACTGTACTGGATCTGTTTGTTCGACTCGTCGATGTTGATGATCTGTTCGTTTGTCTTTAAAACCTGATCGCGCATCTGGCCGAGCTGAACGCGTTGGTCGTCGATGAGGCGGCGGCTGCGCTGGAGTTCTTTGTACATCGCGAAGCCGAGGTAGAGCATGCCGCCTACGAGAGCGATCGCGATTCCGAGGGTTACCAGCTTCGTGCTCGGATTGATTTCGCGCACCAGCTCGCGAGTGAACTCGCGCAGGAACACCTTGGCATCGTCGCGCCTGGCGGTCGCAGCCGACTCGATTGCCGCGGCTTCGATAAACGGCGCGACGTGAGTTTCTCGTGCGGCGCCGGGCACGACTGCCGGAAGCGCCCGCACTGGATAGAAGTGCAGCACCAGCTCAGAATCGGCAATGCGAAACTCGTCGCCGTCGCGGATTTCACTGCCGGGATTGACAGGGTGACCGTTCAGCGTGAGCGGCACGGCGTCGTTAAAATCAGTGACACGATACGACCCGTTCGCCCGGCTTAACTCGAGCAAAACGCTATTGTTGGCGGTTTTTGGCAAACTGGACGAGCGGAGTCGCAGGTCACAGCTTTCGGAAGCACCAATGCGAACGCTTTCGTCGGAGAGGATTTCGGTATGCCGGTCGTCGCCCGAGGAGATGTGGATAACCAGGCCGGTAGCCATAAAGAGTTACAAGAACAACCTCGACCACATTCTACATGAAGGCGAGCCGCGGATCACGCGGATTAAATCCGGATTTTATCCGCGTTAATCTGTGCCGGCTTCCACCGTAGCACCGGTTTGCGTGCGGCGGCGGCTTCGTCGAGACGGCCGATGCGCGTGTCGTGAGGAGCGTTCAAGACCAGTTCAGGATTTTCGACTGCTTCACTCGCGATCGATTTCATCGCTGCAATGAACTGATCGAGTTCCTGTCGACCAACTGATTCCGTCGGTTCGATCAGCATTGCGCCCTGCACGATCAACGGGAAATAGATCGTCATTGGATGGAAACCGTAGTCGATCAATCGCTTCGCGATGTCGAGTGTGTGAACGCCTTTGCGCGACTGTCGCTTGTCAGTGAAAACCACTTCATGCATAGGCGAGCCTGCGAACGGTTTGTCGTAGTCTTCAACCAGACCTGCGGCGACGTAGCGTGCGTTGAGCACTGCTGCTTCTGTTGCTTCACGTAAGCCGTCGTTGCCGTGCGTTAGCGTGTAAGCCAGCGCGCGCAGCATCATCCCGTAATTTCCGAAGAATGCTTTTACACGACCGATCGAGCGTGGCTGATCGTAGTCAAGACGGTAGTTTGCGTCAGACTTTACGATTCGCGGCACCGGTAGAAACGGTTCGAGCTCCTTCGTGCAGCAACAAGGACCGCAGCCTGGTCCACCGCCGCCATGCGGCGTTGAGAAGGTCTTGTGAAGATTCAGGTGAATGACGTCAACGCCCATATCGCCAGGACGTGCGACGCCGACGAGCGCATTCATGTTGGCGCCGTCCATGTAGACGAGGCCGCCGGCTTCGTGAACGATGTCGCAGATCTGTTTGATGTTGCGCTCGAAAAGGCCGAGGGTGTTTGGGTTGGTCAACATTAACCCAGCGACCTCACCATGTGCGCAGAGCTCGCGCAAGTGATCGAGATCTGTAAGACCTTCAGCAGTTGACCTGATTGTCTTGACTGAAAAACCGGAGAGATGAGCGGAGGCAGGGTTTGTGCCGTGAGCGGAGTCGGGGATCAGCATCGTGCGTCGATGCGATGCGGCTTCGCCGTCGCGCGCATCGAGAAACGCGCGGATGATCATGATGCCGGTCATTTCGCCGTGTGCGCCTGCGGCGGGTTGCAGTGAGACTCCCGGCAGACCTGTGATCTCGGCGAGATGTTGTTGCAATTCGTAGATCACCTGGAGTGCGCCCTGCGCGTCTTGTTCGGCTGTTAGTGGATGCAGGCCCGCAAAGCCGGCTATTCGCGCCACGCGTTCATTCAAGCGCGAGTTGTACTTCATCGTGCACGAGCCGAGCGGGTACATGCCGAGGTCGATCGAGTAGTTCCAGGTCGACATGCGGATGAAGTGACGGATCACGTCAACCTCGCTCACTTCAGGCATGCCTTCGAGATCGTCGTCACGACGAAACTCGGCGGGGATGTTTAATTCTGCTTCATCGACGTCGAGCGCAGGCAATCGATACCCGATTCGCCCGGTTTGCGACCGCTCGAAGATGAGCTGCTCGTTCGGGCTGATGTGCGTGGTTACTTTTGTGATGCTCATAGTGAAATAGGTCCTATAGGACCTATACTGTTGTTAACGCCTCAATCAATGCGTCGATCTGCGCGCGGCTGTTTGTCTCGGTGACGCAGACCAGAAAATCGTTGGGCCGATCTGACATGAACCGCTCCAATGCGATGCCGCCATCGATTCCTTTGTCCTTACCCAAACGCGCCAGCAGTTCCACTGCCTTCATCGGCGCACGCACGACGAACTCGTTAAAGAACGGACCAGTGAGGGGAAGTGAATAACCCTTCAACCCGGAAATCGCGCGCGCCGTGTAGGCGGCCTTTTGCGCGCACTGGCTTGCGGCCTCCTGAATCCCGCGCCGTCCCATCGTTTCGAGATAAACCGTGGCTGCCAGCGCAATCAGTCCTTCATTGGTGCAGATGTTAGAAGTGGCTTTTTCACGACGTATGTGTTGTTCGCGAGTGGCGAGTGTCAGCACGAAGCCGCGACGCCCTTTCTTGTCGTACGCTTCACCGACGAGCCGGCCGGGAATCTGCCGCGCATGCTTTTCTCGCGTCGCAAACAGCCCGACGTACGGACCACCAAACGACAAAGGCACACCAAACGACTGTCCTTCAGCCACCACAATGTCAGCGCCACACGCGCCGGGCGACTTCAAAAGCCCCAGCGACATCGCTTCCGTGATTGCTACAACCAGCAATGCTCCTTTAGCGTGCGCCGCATCCGCGAGCGCCGCGAGATCCTCGACGCAACCGAAAAAGTTTGGTGATTGGACCACTAGCGCTGCCGTCGAGTCGTCAATGGCTTTGACTAACGATTGCCACGATTGCCCGGTCTGTTCGTCGAACGGAGCCAGCTCGAGATGAATTCCCGCGTGCTGAACGTAAGTCTGCACCACTTCGAGATATTGGGGATGCGCAGCGCTCGAAGCGACCACTTTCGATCGCTTCGTCACGCGTTCAGCCATCAACACTGCTTCAGCCAGCGCGGTCGATCCGTCGTACATCGAAGCATTGGCTACATCCATTCCGGTCAACTGGCACACGAGTGTTTGAAACTCGAAGATAGTTTGCAACGTGCCCTGCGAGATCTCAGGCTGATACGGCGTGTAAGCGGTGAAAAACTCGGAGCGCGAAATAATGTGATCGACGATGGTGGGAATGTAGTGCGAGTAAGCGCCGCCGCCCATAAAACTGATGCGGCGCGCGCCGGCGTTGCGCGCGCCCATTTGTTCGAACTGGTCGAGCAGTTCTATTTCGGAAAGTGCCGCGGGAGTGTTGAGCGGTCTTTGTAGACGCAGATCCTGAGGAATTGAATCGAACAGTTCTTCGGCCGATCCGAGCCCGATTGCCTTAAGCATTTCTATGCGCTCTTCCGGCGAATTAGGAATGTAGCGCAAGTTTATTCTGTCTCAGCTTTCGTAAAATCTTCGTAC
>DATENQ010000441.1:0-4602 GCA_035275005.1 Pyrinomonadaceae bacterium
GGCCACGGAGGGCCGCCCTTACAGTTACACCGGAAGGGAAGAGATATATGTTTGTGTCGGTGATTTTGAGCTTTGTGCTCGTGTTTTCTTCGCTGACTATCTCTTCCCAAAATTCTGCGACCCCGCCGTCGCAACCGCAAACAGGCCCGGGCGGCAAACAGTACGTCCATGCGGGTGTGACCAGGAATCGCTACGGCAAAGGCGGCGAGGAATACTGGATCTTCGAGCCTGACTCACCCAAGCCGAGCACCGCTCCTCTGATAGTTCTTTTGCACGGTTGGGGCGGCATGAATCCGCTCTATTACGGTGCGTGGATCGATCACCTCGTGAAGCGTGGGAATATCGTTGTCTATCCACGCTATCAGGCCAATCTGCTGACGCCGGTTACAGACTTCACACCCAACACACTTGCTGCGATTAAGGATGCTATTAGTCGTCTGCAAAACGAGCAGGGACATGTGCGACCTGACTTGAACAAGTTTGCGACTGTGGGCCATTCGGTTGGTGGTTTGCTGGCGGCGAGTGTAGCGGCGCTGGCTGGTGAATCGCACTTGCCGCGCGTGCGTGCGGTCATGTCGGTCGAGCCTGGAATTACAGAATCGCCTATTAACGTTCCGTTAGCAGACCTCAGGAAAATCCCGGCTGACACGCTCTTGCTCGCACTCGCGGGCGATCAGGATGGTCTCGTCCGCGATATCGACGCCAAGCGGATCTACTACGAGTCGACACGCATTCCGGCGGACAACAAGGATTTCATCACGCTCGTTTCCGACACGCACGGAACACCCAGCCTGCTCGCGGGCCATCGGGCGCCGACTGCGTTAGATAAAGATTACGATAGCGGTGAAGTGTTCACCGGCGCTTCATCCGGCACCGCAGATCGGATTGGTAACTCCTCACAAGTACAGCGACGCGTCCGTCCCGAGACCATGATGGTCAACGCCCTCGACTACTACGGCACCTGGAAACTCTTCGACGCCCTCTGCGATGCCGCCTTCAACAACAAGAACCGCGAATACGCCCTCGGCAACACCCCTCAACAACGCTTCATGGGCATCTGGAGCGACGGCGTGCCCGTCAAGGAACTGAAAGTCACCGACAAACCATAGAGCCACAAAAAGGCACATAAGCGCAAAAAGATCGTGTCAATTCCTGCCTATACACGGAGCCAGGGGGGATTGTTTATGACCGGTGTGAAGCGGGCAATAGGTGTGTTGGTGTTGACGGTGATGGCGGCGTTTTCGGCGAGTAGTCAGCAGACTACGCCGAGTAAAACGACGCAGAGCCAGACCACGCAGCCGACCACTACTCAAGTAACAAATTCGGATTACGTTTTCCCGACGCCGCGGGAGCGTTTCAAGCGCTATATCAAGAGCACCATTGGTCCAACGCGGCTCGCGTTTACCGCCGCCTCAGCGGGTATCAATCAGTGGACTAACCATCCGGAAGAATGGGGCCAGGGCGCCAAGGGTTATGGACGCCGATTCGCTTCAGGCATGGGCGAGAATGCCATCCGGCAGACAGTAATTTATGGTCTCGATTCGGCCATGGGTTTCGACTCCGGTTTCCAACGCAGTAAGCGCGAAGGCTTCTTCCCACGCTTCAAGGATGCGCTTCTCCAAAACGTCACTTCGCGAACGAAGAGCGGGAATCGAGTAATCTCAGTGCCAAAATTGGCAGGCGTTTACACTGGAGCAATTGTCGCCAGGGAAACCTGGTATCCCGACCGCTACAGCTACAAAGACGGGTTACGAAGTGGAACCAAATCATTGCTCACCGGCTTCGGTATCAACCTCGTGCGCGAGTTCGTGATCAACTGGTAAATACTCTATTGCCAACCGAAAATTGGCGCGCTACGTTGGGGCATGTCTTCGATCGGCTTCGCCCCACGTGTCGAAAACGAGATGGATCAACTGCGCACGGCGTACAGATCTATGAACGACGTCGCGCGCAATCTCGCCAACGCGGCACAGTGTGTGAGAGATAACGATCCGAGAATGGCTGCCCATCACATCCGCGCAGCCGAGTGGCACGTGGCCCAGGCAAAGCAGGCGATCGCCCTCATCGGACAGTCAAAACGTAAAAGAAAAACATAAACCACTCTGGCCACGTAACAGACTCATCTCAGCCCGCCTAACACACTCTGCGGACATTTCGTCACAAAGTGCTTGACTGCCGTACCCACGCGGGCATATTCCGGCATCGTTAGACAAAAAACATTCGATTCTCCCCGCGTCTCCAACTGTTCGTCTGCTCAAAGGAGTACCGTTAACAATGCGACACTCAAGGTACATCGGACCCGCGGCGCTGCTTCTCGCCGCTTTAATCTTCGCTGCTTGCGAACCCGTCGAACCAAATAAAGCAGCCACGCCGGCGTCGACCGCAACAACCGGCAAGATTCCGGTTACAACGTCGTCAGAAGAAGCCCGAAAGGAATTTCTTGCCGGGCGCAATCTGTCTGAGAAGCTGCAAATCACGGATTCTATCGCGCACTACGACAAAGCCATCTCGCTCGACCCGAATTTCGCGCTCGCCGAGCTCACTCGAGCCCAGGTCTCGCCTACCGCTAAAGAGTTTTTCGACCATCTGAAAAAGGCAGTGGCACTGTCTGACAAAGCCTCCGACGGCGAACGCATGTTGATCCAGGCAGCGGAAGCCGGCGCCAATGCGAATCCGACAAAACAAAAAGAGATTCTCGACAAGCTCGTGGCCGCTTATCCAAAAGACGAGCGCGCACACTTCAACCTCGGCAACTATTACTTTGGCCAGCAGGACTTCGCTCAAGCCATCACTCACTACAAGCACGCGACTGAACTCGCGCCCGACTATTCCACTGCTTTCAATATTCTCGGTTACGCCTATCGACAGAATGGCGACTACGGTGATGCCGAAAACGCTTTCAAAAAATACATCGAGCTCATTCCAAACGATCCGAACCCTTACGACTCGTACGCGGAGCTGCTACTGAAGATGGGAAGGTTTGACGAAGCGATCACGCAGTACAACAAGGCGCTTGCTATCGAGCCCAACTTTCTCAATTCTCATTTTGGCATCGCTGCGGCTCTCGCTTACCAGGGCAAGGCGAGCGAAGCGCAAGCGGAGTTGCAGAAGATGACGCAGAAGGCGCGCACTGACGGCGAGCGGCGTACTGCTTTGTTCGGACAGATGATCGTCGCGCTTGATAGCGGCAAGTTTGATCAGGCGCTCGCTGAAGTCGATAAGCAATACGCGGTAGGCGAGAAGAGTAACGACGTGGCGGCGATGACGGGCGATCTGCAGTTGAAAGGTAACATCCTGCTTGAGACGGGCAAGCTTGACGATGCACGCAAGGCGTACGAGCAAGCGTTAAAGATGACAACCGATTCGTCTCTGTCGCAGGCGATCAAAGACAACGCCGCGCTCTTTAATCATTACAACCTGGCTCGCGTCGCCGTCGGTAAAAAGGATCTCGCCACGGCGAAGACCGAGACGGAAACATTTCGCAAAGGCGCGGAAGCCGCAAAGAATGCTAACCAGTTGAAACTAGTACACGAACTCGCCGGGAGGATCGCGCTCGAAGAGAAGAACTACGACGCGGCGATATCGGAGTTGGCCCAGGCAAACCAACAAAACCCGGACGTGCTCTACCTGCTGGGCCAGGCTTACCAGGGCAAAGGCGACGCCGCGAAAGCGAAGGACAGCTTCACGAAGGCGGCGAAGTTTAATTCTCTACCAAATTTGAACTACGCATTGGTCCGCACCAAAGCTGAAAAAGCTTTAGCGACGTAGAAGCGTTTGTAGGGGCGGCACTCCGTGGCCGCCCACTCTTTAGCCCATGAGCCGCATTAGCGCCTTCCAATAAGACACTGGTAGGAGGCGCGCGATCAGCGCAATGGTCTTCGCGTCTGAGCCGACGAGTATGCGCCGTTGTCGGCGTTCGATGCCGCGCACGATCGTCTCGCCGGCGATCTCGGCCGGCAGGCGCAACAGTTTCCGGTATCTCGCGTGACGTCGCGCGATCTCTTCTTCACTGACGCCGGCCGGAACGCGTGCCTTCTCGGCGATTGACGTTGCCACGCCGCCCGGATGGACGAGGCTCACGCCGATGCCTGAGCTCTCGAGCTCGTGACGCAGCGCTTCAGAAAAGCCGCGCACCGCAAACTTGCTCGCCGAATACGCTACCTGCTCCGGCGGCGCGACGATGCCGTAAACGCTCGAAAGATTCACGACGCACGCATCTTCACTCGCACGCAACAACGGCAGGAAAGCGCGCGTCATCCGCACGACGCCCCAAAAGTTAATCTCGAAAAGCCACTCGAAGTCTTCGTCAGCGACCTGCTCGAACGTGCCGCCGACTGCAACGCCGGCGTTATTGACGAGCACGTCCACACCGCCATGCTCATCCGCGACAACATCCGGGAACGCGGCCACTGCCGTGCGGTCTGCCACGTCGAGGCGATGCCGAGATACATCGACACTATTTCCACTCACGAGGTCTGCCGTACCTGCCAGCCCAACCTCATCGATATCTGCAAGCGCGAGATTGCAGCCGCGCTGCGCAAGCGACACTGCAATCGCGCGCCCAATACCGCCGGCAGCGCCCGTGATCACAGCCGTTCGCCC